>PXDG01000179.1 GCA_003565105.1 Parcubacteria group bacterium
AGATATTAACCAAAAAAATATGCAGAGAAAAAACAAGCGTATATCCATCACACTAAGTGTAGCAAGTCTCATTCTAGCGGCTTTTATCATTGTCCCTGGAGGATTACAAGCCATAGAAGATGAGGGATTCCCAGAAGCAGGAACACCCGAATTTGAAGAAATGGCAGAAGACTTCACAGAGGAAGAATGGCAATCACTGCAAGAAGAATTTGAATTTATGACAATGATGGGATCAGAAATTGATCCAGAAGATGTGCGCTTAGGAGAAGTAGCACAATGTTTCGATTATTACACCTTTGGATCACTTAAAGTAGATATGACCTCAGATAGAGGTTCTTATGAAACCGCAGACCCCGTTATACTGCGAGGACAAGTGAGCAACGATAACCCGTATCCATTAACGGGAGTAGATATTCTCGCACGAATAGTAAAAGATATTCCGAATGCCAATAACCAGGCAGATATCCAAACCATAGACGAAATGGTAGTAGCAGAAAATCTGACCTTCAAAGCAGGGCAGACCAAAGATATAGACGCCAGCTATATGCTCTCAAGTCAAGCTCCACAGGGAGAATACAGAGTGTTCTTTTATGTGACACAAAAACAGCGATTTAATTTGTCAGGATTAAGCTTTACAGATGACGTTATCGCATCCTCATTAGGATTCCAAGTAACAGGAGCAGTAGGAGAAGGAATCTATCTTGATCAAACTCGAACCAAAGTTGGAGGACAAGAGCATATTAATATGGGGTTTGTCACCCAGCATAGTTCAGATACTCCCGTAGAAGTAGAAATTCCATTGGTTAATACCAGTCCAGAAACAAAAACGATAAATGTGAGTTACTCTGTATATAAATGGGATTCCCTTCAAGAAGAAAATTTGCTCGAAAAAAGAGAAGAAGAAGTACAACTTGCTGGAAATAGTGAACAAGTTCTTAGCAGAACAATTGAAGATGCCAGTTATCCTGTATATTATCTTAAAATAGAGGCCAGCGAAGGAGGAAGGACCGAGCCAATGAGAAATAGGACAATTTCAAACATTCGATTAGCCTTCCAAGATCAAAGTGAAACACGACTGAACTTTGTTGGACTTTCGAAATACACACCAGGACAAGCAGCAACAGTAGTAACCTGTTTTCATAATACCAATGAAGGAGTGGATTCAGACATTACCATTCAAACACGAATGAGCAATGATAAAGGATTTGATGCATTGGTTAGCGAATTCCAAGGAGACGTACCGAGTGCAATTTCAGCAATTTCAAGTAATATTCCTGCTCGTCAGATCAGTAACAATGTAACCTTAACCTCAAGTATTTTAGATAGTCAAGGAAGGGTAATAGATACGGTAAGTATAGACTATAAGTGTAACGATATAGATCCAAGTCTATGTCAAAGTGAAGGAGGTATTAGAGATGTATTCCAAGAGCAAAGTTTGATGTTAAATATCTTTGTAGCTGGTACGTTGGGAGTACTTCTTCTCAAGGTTGTACAGTGGAAGAAAGAAATTAAGTAAAGAAAACTATGAGAAATACTCTAGATAGAATGAAAAAAGTAGTTGTTTCAGCACTTGCCTTGGGAACATTTCTGGCGCCAATGAGTGTTCAAGGAAGGAGTGTGACTTTTCCAATGGAATTTTATGGATTGACAGAGACCCCTAATGGGCAACAATTTGGATGGTTTGGAGGACCAGGTAGCGTAGGTCAAAATAGAGTTAATACAGATATAAGTGGAAGTTTTGAAAAAACCATTCACTTAAAAATGCAAGATGGTCTTAATGCCTCTGTAAATGAAGTAATTGAGATAGGAGAAACATTGGATTTATTGGAATCCAATACTAAAGGATCCTGGTATATGTCTGGAGGAATTTGGGATACCCCTCCAATGGATGGAAGTTTGCATAATGTTCTCATCAATGATCCTAGACCAAATACTCTTCAACAATCAGTAATTAATGTTGGATTTACTCAGCCCTCTGATATGTCGGAAGCAGTGATTACTTCTTCGAATCCAAATGTAATCGAGTGTGATGGAAGTAGTTGCCAAGCAAAATCATCAGGATCAAGTATTGTGACTATAACATTCTCCAATGACTATGAGGCTTCTTCAGTAACAACCTACCACGGGCGATTTAATCGGCCATTATATTCAACAATCAATCAATTTAATGCTGCATATCCAGATTTAGAAAATGGATATGCAGATCAAAGTCCTCCATTCGTTGCAATGCCTCATAGAATTAATGGAGGGTTTCTTCAACAGCTTGGACAAACCTATGACCTATTTCTCGAAGACATCTCTGATCAATCAGGGTCAGCTCAGGGATATGGATACACTCGAGCAATTAATATGGCCTCAAGAGGAGTTATTGCGAAAAACCAAGTGGACTTTCTCATGATGGGGTATAATGCACTTGTTCCTAATGCTGAAGTATTATACAAATTTGAGCCTATCACATACAATATCACAGTAGTAGAAGGAGATAATCAGCCACCAAGCGTAAGCTATGATAGTACCACAAGTATTACAGATAGTAGCGCACGATTGAATTGGAATTACAGTGACCCAGAGAACGATCCACAGACGCGATATCAGGTACGGGTA
>PXDG01000079.1 GCA_003565105.1 Parcubacteria group bacterium
ACCTCACTGGAATTTCAACCTTCCCGAAACCATAACCACCGAGAGTACTGAACTCAACAACCTGTTCACAATCAGAGCGACTAACCAGGTTACTGCTCGTATGCATCTTCAGACCAACATTATGGCAGATATACTTGATCTTTCCCACCACAAACACTATCAAAACATTTTGTATCTTTTTCAAGACTCCACCCTCACCGTACTTATGCGTTGTCCCCAGCCGAGTCTCATTCCTCCCCCCTGGAAATCTCTCTTATCAAACGAATCACTACTAGCTATGGTCAAAGACACGAACAAATGTCTTCATATTTTTAATACTATGTGGCTCAATCTGCGAGACACCATCGAATACTGAGAGACCGAATCAAAAATCAAACTCTCTTGGATATCTATCCCGCATAGTTCATTGACGGGAGCTGCGATGCTGGTTTCAAACCATTTATAGAAGGAAGCCCCCAAGAGTCTCTTTGGGGGCTTCCTGGTATCCATATTCGTTACCCTCCGTCATTCTAAACTTAATTCAGAATAACGACACAAAGTCGCCGCTACACAACAGATCCTTGCAACCTATCTATCTCTTGCTGTAACCGAGCAAGATTTTCTCGTTGAGCTACAAGCTTAGGACTCGTCTGATACTGTTGTAAATCATCAATCGATTGGTCCAACGAAGTGGCTAAATCACCACCTTCTCTTTGCGCAGATTTCTTTAACTCACCTTGAATAAATTGAGGGAGGCTTGCATATAACTGATTTAATTCAGAAATATGAGACTGTATCTCTCCCCGTTTCTGTTGAATTCCTTTTCTTTCAGAAGATAATTCGAGATATTGTTGGTTGTTCGATTCTACCAGTTCTTTTACACTTTCTAATTCTGCAATAAGCTTCTTATTCTTAAATAATTTTTTCATTTCTTTGTCTAAATCAGCCTGAACTGTTTCATAAGCAGTAGTAAAATCTTCAGGTGATTTAATTCTTAAGCCAAAGGAAGAAAGGGCTTCACTGGTCTGACTCATAATATCTGTCATTTGCTTACTAATTTCAGCACTGGTAGCAATAAGATTATTACTATCATAAAACTCACCCTCTGGACTCAACTGAATAGAGTCTTCCACTGAAAGCTCTTGTTTAAATTTCTCAATAGTATTCCAATTTAATGACTCTTTTTCACGAAGAATACGTTCATCACGAGCATTCTCATCGATAAAGTCTTGGTCTTTTTTGATAGGACTCATTTCATTTTGGATCTGTTGAATTTTTTCATTTTTATAGGCTTTGATTGAACGCTCAATCCTTTGATCTACCTCTTGTTGGAGTTCATTCGATTGATTCATACGCCATTCATCACTCTTTTCCTTTTGTAATTGTGATTCAACCTTAGTATCAATATAGGAAGCTAATTCTGGAAAGTTTGAAAGAATTGTATCTATATCATCCCCGCTATTACGATTCATAACGTACCACGAGGTTAACTCAGCAAATTGAGGATCATCGGATTCCACTAGATACTCTATACGATCTTTTCCTTGTAACTTCAATGCTTTTCTAAGTGTTTTTGATTCACTATCTTGTTCATAGAGTGCAGCGAGTTTGGGCTCAAGGTCTGCACTAAGAGCATCTGCTAATTGTTCGTTTGTTTGAAAATATATCAGGCTTTCAAGGGCTTTTACGTGTAATTCTTCTTTACGAACTTCATCTCGCTTCACTTCACTCTGTAGTTTCAGTGACTCTATTTTCTTTGGGCCTTCTTCGAGTCCGTATAATTCTAGTATTTGATCGATGGTATCAGTATCAAAGAGATCTTTTGGACTCAATAATCTAGAGTCTAATGATTGATCTAGTATGATTTTTTTATCATACAGCTCAGCCTCACTCCCTTGATATTCTGATTCTCGTTGCTGTAGAGAGGTTTGTACAGATTCTATTTCTTTTTGGTATGCATCCTGAATCAGACCATCTGTTTCTGTTTGAAAAGCTTCTATCTTAGATTCTAAGTCTTGTATTTTTAGATTAATAGCATCACTTTTTTCTTGTAGCTGAGAATTTTTCGCTATAAAGTCTTCTACCGATAGATCCAAGTTAGATTGCTCAATGGCTGCGGATACTTTAGCATACAATGTACTCTGTATACCCGTAGTAGAGTCTAAACCATCAATCAATACTTGCAAAGATTCTTGTCGTTCTCCGCTTATTTTCTCAGTAATTTCTTGATTTATTCGAGAGGTTAATCCTTCGAGATACTCATTCAATTGATCAATCTCTTCTTTTTGTAACGATAAGCCACTTTCTTCAGATACTTCAAAGGTTAATTGAGGTTCTTCAATTTCCCTTTCTAGCGTCTCATTAATAAGGTCATCAATCTCTGAGAGATCAACATCGACAGCTTCTTCAACGCTCTCTTGAGTCAATTCAGACACCTCCTGAGCCGTCGATTCAACCTGGATATTTTGAATAGTATCTTCAAGCAAAGCATCTAAGTCATCCAAATCATCACTTGACTCTTCAGAGGTATGTTCTTTATGTTCATTCAAAGACTGGACTTTCTCCTCCAAATTTCGAATAATTTTGCTACTGATGGCTAAATTTTCTG
>PXDG01000133.1 GCA_003565105.1 Parcubacteria group bacterium
ATTATCAATATGGATAGCATGAATCTTCGTAGGATCGATAGCCTCTGCTAATAGGCGAATTGCCACAGTAGAGTCAACACCTCCACTCACCAAAGCAATAACATCTCTTTCACCAACGTCTTTCTGCAACTGTCGAACAATATCATACCTCATACTGCGAGGCGTGTATTGCCGGTCAATCTGGGCAATATGATGGATAAAATGTCCAAGAAGCTCACTGCCTCGGGTAGTCACCCCAACTTCTGGATGAAACTGAACCCCATATAATTTACGAGAAACATCCTCCATAGCAACGACCACGTCATAATCATTCCAGGCTGTTGCGACAAATCCTTTTGGGACCTGACTTACCGCATCACCATGAGTCAAAAGCACTTCATACTCTCCCGTTCCAAAAAAATGAGATGTTTCAAGTACGCGAATTACGCTAGAACCATCTTGACGCACTTCCAAAGAAGCTACTCCCCCTCCACATTGTAAAGCCATCAGTTGCATTCCATAACAAATTCCCAACACAGGAATATCAAGTTGATACACACCAGGATGACACTGTATTGCTCCGACATCACACACACTCCCTGGACCACCTGAAATCACAATCGCCTGAAACTGCTGGAGAATTTCAGGCGAGGTATCAAGAGGTAAAAGAGTCGTCTTAACCCCAAGAAGATGAATCTGCTTATCTATAAGTTTCGCATATTGAGATCCCGCATCGAGGATAGCAACAGCAGCTGTAATCTTTGACATAACAATACTATTAGACACCTAACTAAATTGATGTGTTTATCATACGAGTTGAAAAAGCCTTTGTCAACTCACTTAAATACTTACAAATCCTTTCCATATTTGGGATGTTCTTTTGCTGAAAAATGTTCGGTCTGAACCACATCTAGATTTTCATCAAGGGTATAAATTAAAATTTCTCCGATACCAAATTCAACTCCTTCAATCTCATTGTCTGAAAGGTTATCAAGATACTTACGAATTACCCGGAGCGTATTCCCATGCGCAGATACCAAGATATTGTGATGTGTATGTAAGGAAGGTAAGAGGGTATTTTTCAGATAAGGAACTACTCTATCATACGTATCCTTCAAACTTTCGCCAGAAGGAAGTAAGTCTCGATCTACCTCATCATATTTCTCATCATTAATAGGATGTCGAGGATCATCACTCTCGAGCATTGGCGGTTGAGTATGATAAGAACGACGATAGGCATGAACTTGTTCCCAATCTAACTCATCAACAATTTCAATTTTAGACTTTCCTTGAAGCTTTCCATAACTTCGCTCATTCAGACGCCAATCTTTCACGATAACCATATGTGGACCATTCAGTTATTCTGAGATTATTTCTAACGTAATACCAGCCCGTTTTAATACTGAAGTATACCCTAAGCTAAATTGGAAGCCCATCTCATTCAGAGTCTCTCCCATCATTCGAGCATCAAGCTCTCCTTCAGGAGTAAGACCTACATCAGTCCATCCTGTAAAAAGATTTTTTCGATTCCACTCACTCTCACCGTGGCGGACAAAAACCAACTTATACATTGTGTTGAAATTATCTTAATTACTATATGGTATCATATTTCTTAAGATATGAGTAGAAAAGTAGACCTATTTTCTTCAGCTTCCATTCATATACAGGTATGCTACAATAAAATAAGATATTAAGATTCACATTATGCTTGCAGTCTCTCATCTCAATAAATATTTCGGTAAGTACCACGCCACAAAAGACATATCGTTCACCATACCACCTGGACGCATTTTTGGCCTCCTCGGTCCCAATGGAGCAGGGAAAACTACTCTCATTCGAATGATCAATGGTATTTACCAGCCAGATTCAGGTACCGCCACTTGGAAAGATATCCCTATTACAACAGCCTCAGCACAGCTTGTTGGATATCTTCCTGAAGAGAGAGGTCTGTATCCCAAAATGACCGTCAAAGACACCCTCCTCTACTTTTCAGAAATTAAAGGTGTTCATAAATCTCCCGAACTCATTACAAAAATCAACGATTATCTTACTCAATTTGGGATTCTTGAAGCTCAGAACAAACGGATTGAAACCCTTTCCAAAGGTATGCAACAAAAAGTACAAATCATAGGGACACTCCTTCACGAACCCGAACTTATTATTCTTGATGAACCTTTTACTGGACTCGACCCTGTCAACACTCGCGTACTCAAATCTCTTATTCAAGATTTAGCCAAGCAAGGAAAAACCGTGATCCTATCAACTCATCGAATGGAACAAGTCGAAGAACTCTGTCAAGACATCATTCTTATTAACCAAGGCGCAGTAGTTCTTTCGGGAACAGTGGCAGATCTTAAGTTAGCCAACCGCAATCAAACCTATATCTTGAAAGTAGTAGAGACTCTCCCCCTAAATATACCTGGAGAAATTATCGAACAATCAAAAACCCGCGTAGTCTTCAAAACCTCCAAAGGAACAGATATTACCGATTTTCTTAAAACAACCCTCTCGCATCACGACATTATTGAATTTCGAGAGATACTGCCCTCCCTTGATGAAATTTTCGTTCAAACAGTACAAGCTAAGCACTAATCTA
>PXDG01000169.1 GCA_003565105.1 Parcubacteria group bacterium
GGGGCAGAATACCGGGCGGTTTCCTCGTCTTGCCGTCATTGAGGACTGTGGTCAAAATCGACAACGGGCCGCTCCGGTGACGTCGCCGAGACGTCAACACTTCCTCACCGGACGAAAATCGGGTGATTTTGGGTGGCGCGATTTGGCAGCGCGGAAGCCGGGACTGTAAGGCCGCCATCCACTGCGGCGACAGTGAAAACGTCACCAAGGGGTCCTTCGGAGGGCAATCCATTAATCGTCACGCCGCGTTGGCCTCCCCGAAGCCTGACGGGAGCTATTGAAAACAGGCGCCATAGCCTGGACAATCGGAAACAGGCGTGGCGGTCGGTAGGAATTCAGCGCGCTATGAAGCGGATCCGCAAGGTATCTACGGGCCTCGTTATGAAAAAATGAAAAATTCACAACCGCCTAAGCGCATTCAGACAGCGCGTCTGGAGTGCTACCGGGCGAATCGTTTTCAGATTCGCTACAGTACCTAAACGCTGGATATTTATTAGTTATGTTTCTTCGGAGTGAGATGTGAAGGAGTTCCTCGGTAGATGGCGGATCACACATATGGAAATGTGGGATCAAGACTACGTAGATCTTGTTGAGCCAGGTGCGTTCGAGTTCGAGAAGAACGGTCAGGGGCAATTTGTGTTCGGTACTGTGTCGGGCTGGCTAGATGTGAGAGTGTCGCCGAAAGAAGATCTCATAGAGTTTTCCTGGCAAGGCCAGTCTGATGGGGATGATGCCTGTGGGAGGGGGTGGTTCAAGTTTCCAACTGCCAATAGGGGCGAAGGCAAACTCTTCATCCATGGCAGTGACGAATCAGGAGTATCTATTGAGCGCGAAACATAACGTGTCGCTCAAGTTCGTTCCGCGCTTCGCGCTCCACCGGACGCGGCTAACGCCGCGCCGCTTAGCTTAGACGTTATGCCTCAAAGGAATCAAAGTGCGTGATCAACTGAGAGATCTTACTGAAAAGGAGTACTGGGTATATGGCATCACAGAACCAGACTTTGATCACGCAGTAGATCTAGTCAGAGAAATGATTGAAGCACGAACTGAGCAGTACGAAAAAGAGGACGCAAAGGTAAGAGCAGAAAGTCCAGACGTCGCAGATGACATCCTAGACGATGTTGCTTACTACAGATATACGGACAATCAGTATCTATGGCAATTCGCCTTGTGGCGATTGCAGGGGCTAATTGAGGCCGTTATCGCCCACCAGTTAATTGATTTCGATGCCGGCAAAAGATTATTTGGGTTAAAAGCTAAGCTGAAGGCTCTTCAATCAGTGGGTTACACCGTGTCTGCCGAAGAAATTGAAGAGCTACTCTTGTGGGCCAATTTGAGAAACTCTTTATCACATGCGCCACCAGAGCAATATCGTCCTGCGCCATTATGGGAAGAGGATATCGTGGAGTATCTAGCATTCGTTAAAGGCCTTTATATTCGGTGGCAAAAGGAGAAGCCATATGTGCGTAAGGTATAACGAGGCGCTCGTTCGGATGCAAACTGCGCTGCGCTTCGTTTGCGGCGCACAGCTTAGTCGTTAGCTCTTCCCGGATGGAACTATGAAATCTAGATCAAGAGCGCTGGCGGACAAATCGTTGGAGGCAATGCTCGCAGCCCTCGAGATCTACAATAAGCCTCGCTACGATTATCGTGAAGAAGCTTTTGCTATCCTTGCGACCAATGCGTGGGAGCTTCTGCTAAAAGCCCGAATCATGCAGCTTGACGGCAACCGGGTTTCTTCACTCTATGTTAAAGAAAGGAGAAAGCTAGCTAGTGGCAAGACGTCCGCAAAGTTGTACGTAAAGAGGAATCGTGCCGATACGCCAGTGTCAATTGGCTTGCTTCAAGCGCATGATCGTTTAATAAGCGACTACGGAGATACGATCCCCAAGGCCGTTCGAGATAATCTGGAGCTTATCGTTGAAGTTCGAGATAATGCAATTCATTTTATGAACAAGGGTATGGGCGTAGCTAAGCTCGTTCAGGAGCTCGGGACGGCTGCGCTCCGAAACTACGTCTATTTGGTACGGACCTGGTTCGCGATAGATTTGGAGAGCTACAACTTCTATCTCATGCCGCTAGTTTTCGTCGGTCAATCTAGTCACGTAGACGCCGTCTCGCTCAATGCCGACGAACGCAAGGTCGTAGATTTCCTCACAAAGGAGATTGCCAAAGACCAAACCCGGACTGGAGATGTTTGTTCGGTTGCTTTAAGGCTTGATTTAAAGTTTCAACGAAGTGCAGATCCTTCGGCGCCGAAAGTAGTCATCACCAACGATCCCAGTGCAACGCCTGTTTCGCTCTCCGAAGAGGACTTCCGTCAACGGTATCCTTGGGACTACCGAATCTTGACAACGCGCCTGAAGAAACGGTATGAGGATTTCATTGAAAACAATGAATACCACAAGTCTAGACGTAAGTTTGAAAAAGATAAGCGATTTTATGACGAACGATACTTAGATCCGATCAAGAAGACTGGGCAGCCGAAACGATTCTACAGCCCTAGCATCCAGTTGGAGTTTGACAAGATCTACACAAAGAAGAGCTAGCAATCGTGTATGGACCCCTCCCGCA
>PXDG01000171.1 GCA_003565105.1 Parcubacteria group bacterium
CAGATAGTAGAAAAGATAATATTGTGTAGTTCATAATTCAATCCCTGCAAGCACATTTCTTTGGAGTATTTTGACTGAATGTCATTGGCAAGAAAAAAATGGAGCTTTTAGACAGAGGGGATTGGGAACCACACCTTAACCTGTTTGTTTACAGTATATCCTATTTCAGGTACAATGAGAAGATAACGAAGCCCTTATATGTATGACTCAATCAAACGCCAAGAACTCTCTCAAAACTTTATCAAGAACCCATCTCTGGTACGGTACTTTGTGGACTTGATTGATTGTCCGACAGAAAGTCTGGTTATAGATCTTGGTGCAGGGCAGGGAATTATTACTCGTGAGTTATTGAATCACGGCTACCATGTCTGGGCCGTAGAAAAAGATCGGGAGTTAGTCAGTGCTCTTCAAGACAATCTTGGCCACAATGTGCACCTCAAAATTATTGGCCAAGACATTAGAGCTTTGAAATATCCGTTTCAACCTTATTGGATTATTGCCAATCCTCCGTTTCAAATCTTTTCACAATTAATCAAAGATCTTTTGTTTGGGAATAACTCACCAGAAGGCATTCTCTTAGTTGGACAAAAAGAAGCTATAGAAAGATTGAGTGGAGTATCTGAAGTAAGTTTAATTTCCACTCTGTTTACCAGTTTATATACTATTGATATACCACATCACTTTCGTCCGAGTGACTTTAGTCCTGAGCCAGGAGTGGCTACCTGTGTCCTTCGTGCCAAAAAAATCCCAACCCGTCTGTGGCAAGATGCTGAAGAGTATCAGGAGTTTTTAACCTATGCGTTTTTGCAGCAAAAGACGAGTTTACAGAAAAATCTCAAAGAGATCTTTACCTATGAGCAATGGAAACATATCTCAAAACAATATCAGTTCCATTTTGAAGCTCAGGTAGTTGATCTCAGTATCTCTCAATGGAAAGGTGTTTTCCGCTCCTACCAACAGCGTGTAGACGAGTCTAAAAAACGAAAGCTTAGGAAAGAGATATTGTAATGTAAGGATGATGTATTACATAAGATACTTTTTGCCTTGACACATCCTGTAAAACAAGTATACTAATATACAGAAAGCTTACGCCAGAGACCACAAGCAAAAGGAAGTCCCTTTTATAAGACTTGTGTAGGTTGAGAACTGCAATGCGCATATATATGTGTATTCAGGTCTCACATCTCTGTCTCGGCTGAAAGGTCGGGCTTTTCTTTATAAGTGAGGATAACGTGAGATTATATGGCTTTGTCCAAAGATCGAAAAAAAGCATTAATCTCCGATTTGCACCAAAGTATCACTGACAATCCTGTCCTTATCTTTACCGATTTTGGTGGATCGTCAGTAAAAAGTGTTGAGGAATTCCGAACTCAGTTGCGTGTAGAGAATGCTACATATAAAGTTGTGAAAAAGACTTTATTTGTAAAAGCTCTCCAAGCACAAGGCGTTGAAGTTTCTCTGGATAATCTCCCTGGAAACCTCGGAGTTGTGTTTGCAACTGATCCAGTGTCTGGAGCTAAAATTAGTACTCAGTTTGCTAAAAAAGCTCCAAAAGATACCTTCAAAGTTGTTGGAGGTGTTCTGGAGAAAGGATACCTTGACGCTGCTCAAGTAGTTGCTCTATCCAAACTTCCAACCAAAGAAGAGCTTCAAGCTCAATTGGTTGGAACATTGGTTGGCCCTGCTCGAGGATTCGTTACTGTTCTCTCAGGTCCGTCCCGAGGATTGGTGACGCTGCTCAGTGCATATCGAGATTCAAAGTAAGTTTGTTAGTTTATAAGACCCATTAAGTTAGATTTTATGTCTGATCAAGTACAAGTACCTGAAAAGTTCCAAGCTCTTGTAGAGCAAATTGAGGCTATGTCCGTTCTTGAGCTTTCCGAATTGGTAAAAGTTCTTGAAGAGCGACTTGGTGTATCAGCTGCTGCCCCTATGATGATGGGAGCTATGCCTGCTGCTGCTGCCGAAGAAGGAGCTGCGGAAGAAAAGACCGCCTTTGATGTTATCATCGATGATGCTGGAAGTTCAAAAATCCAAGTAATCAAAGTAGTAAAAGAAGCTACTGGACTCGGATTGAAAGATGCAAAAGCTATCGTAGATGCTGCTCCTAAAGCAGTAAAAGAAGGTGTTTCACAAGATGAAGCCAACGAGCTTAAGACCGCTTTACAAGAAGCTGGAGCTACTGTTTCTGTTAAGTAATAGAAGCGTAGTACACTCGTTTTCAATACAAAAAGAGTTCTCACTAGAGAGCTCTTTTTGTTTAGTCAAAGAAGAATAAATATGATAGTGATTATGTTCACAAGTTTATTTTCATTCCTAGCGAGAGACAAAATGTAAATGTATAGAGAAAAATCATCATATATGTATCAAGATGAAAATATATTAAAGGGTCCTTATAAGTGACGAAATCAAAATTTTTTGGTATGATAATACTATACGAATTACAATCCACATAGATACTGAACCGACATGACTATAAAAGGCCCCTTGACCTATTTATTAGGCTATGAAAAATTAAAATTGATCAAGTTTTTCTTGAATAATCGAGGAGAATGGTTTCCTATTGC
>PXDG01000128.1 GCA_003565105.1 Parcubacteria group bacterium
GATACGTTTCCTCATACAGTGCTCAATTAATTCTATGTATTATATCATATTTTTGTATAGAATAAAATATGTAAAAGAACACTTTCTCTGTATCTATGTTATACAGGTATAACATTTAAAAACCACGTTGTTCATTCGCAAGAGCCACATCTAACGAGATGGTTATTGTAAACAGAAGTTCAACTGGTAAAGTCTGCTCAATATGAATGTTTTACAAATCTCAAATATAGTATAAAAATTCCAGGGAAAACGACCGATCGTCTCGGAACCTCGTCCCTAAGGATTATCAATATCTATTTCATCACCAAGAAATCGTGGTTGTTCTTCCAAAATATGAACATCTATCCAAGCTCGAGCTCGAGCAAACACTTCTCTCATTTGAATACGAAGACTTCTTTCAACGGGAACGTCTTCAGCAAAGTATCCACGAATGTTAATCCCATAATGACGTCCTATATAGACTGCTCGTTTAACGTGAAATGGTTGAGATATTACCAAATAATCAGATTGCCCAAAGACTTCCCGTGCTCGAACTACAGAATCCAAAGTACGAATACCAGCAAAATCTAAGACAATATCTTCTTCTGGAATACCGCGCTCCATCAAGGCCGATTGCATAGCTTTTGGTTCATTGTATGAAACGTCTCGATTGTCACCACTTACCAAGATTTTACGAATTATATCTCTTCGATATAATTCTTCTGCGGCAGTAATACGATAAGTAAAGTAGGAGTTTTCTCCTCCAGCTCTCAGATAACGACTTGTCCCCAACACTAAACCAACATCATATTGTTCAAGTTCAACCATATCGCGATAAATATACGGTTCACTCTCTTGTTCGACTTCTGTATAAACATAGAACAAAAATAGCACTCCAGAAATAACTATGAGAATTCCTCCAGTGCCGATACCCCTCAGTAACCAAGTTCCCAACTTTTTCATATCAATAAGGTTGCAAGCTTTTAGTACTTATTATTATACCACGATTCATCAAAAGTATTGCTCTACTATCCATTATCTTATTGATGAGTCGGAGGAAACGGGAAAACCTGCAGATTGCCAAGCATTCATACCTCCTTCAATATTTGTAACGTCTATTCCCAACCGTGTTTTCAAAATCATTTGAGCTATTGAACTTCGATTTCCTGAACGACACAAGACATATACATCTGATTCAGTATTAATCTGATTCGGATTTTGAATAAGTTTAGGCAAGGGAATCAACTGAACATTTGGATGGTCAATATGAGCTTCTTCCCATTCAGAAATAGATCTAACATCTATGACCATAATATCTTCATTGGATTGAAGTAGTGTATTAAGCTCAGTCACTGATTGATTTTTTGTAACCATAGAAGAAAAATTTAGAACTGGATCACGAGTAATAGATGTCAGAGAGGCAGGACCTGGGAGATTTGTAACTCCAAAAACAATGGTAAATCCAATAATTCCTAACACAAGAATAACAAGAGTACCTCGGAATGGAAACATAAGAGTATATTTAATTACATTTATTATATCATACAACTCTTTTGGCGTGGATATCTCGGAGTTCTCTACGATATTGAGGATACTGAGGACAGTAGCGTGAGACTAAATGCCAAAATTGAGCAGAATGATTCATATGTACCAAATGTGATAATTCGTGGATAATAATATAATCTCGAATATAGTCAGGTAAAAAGGCCACTCGGTACGAAAAATTAAGGTTTCGTTTGATCGAGCAACTCCCCCATCGACTTCGGGTATCCTTAATAGTTACCCGATTATAGGAAAGATTCATCACCTGAGCCCATTGCTCTACTAAGGGAAGGAGTATCTCCCGAGCTTGGTCTCGGAGTCTGTGATATTCCTGATTCTCTGATCTTTCTGAGATCTCTGGTAATCGATCCTTATGTTGGTTCCAAAATGCATCTATTAGGTGTTGAGGAGTTCGTTTCGGCGCATAGATTGTCACTCCTCGATTGTTATATCGAAGGGTTAGATTTTTGAGACCTTTTCTTTTGATGAGTCGATAATTCATTGTATCTTGCTATTGCTCGTATACTTTGTCTTCATGATATTATAGCATAAAAGAAAACCGCTGCACTAAAGGAGTACAGCGGTATAAAAGATTATCTAAAATTCAATACATTATCTATCAAATTCTATTAGTTTACCTGTCATTAGACGGGTAACAGGAACGAAATCAAAGTAGGCATATTCATACCAAACGGTCCAAATAAAATCTCGAACCCAGGTTCGACGCATTTCAGGGGAAATCTCGAAGGTAAAGGACTCTTCTTGCTCTCCTACACGGGAGAGTCCATGGTTACATCCGCACCCATGAAGCCAAACAAACCCTTTTTGGGAAGAGATTGACTGCACCCGCATTTGGATCGGGAATACTTTCTGCCCATGCAGATTAGCATCCCAAGCTCTGGCGTTTATTTTATCCTCTTCAGAGAATCGCAGTGGCACGATCTCACATACCTGTCCACGATTCAGTGGTGCTAGATGGCACCAATAAAACGAAGCCGGGAAGTCATAGCCAAACTCTTTGAAGAGTTCAGATGCAATTGCAA
>PXDG01000040.1 GCA_003565105.1 Parcubacteria group bacterium
CATATACCCCCAGATCTCCATAGCCTAAATCATCAGCCAATATGTAAATGATATTAGGTTGGGATTTTTGGTCATTTTTTTCTTTAATTGTATTAGAACATGAGACCAGGGAAGTAATAGCGATTCCTGCTGTAAAAATATTTCTTATAGTCATAAAGGGGTGTAGCTTAATTGGTTACTGGTAGTTTTTTAAAAATGGTTGTTCGCGGGAAGGTGTGCTTCAATAAGCACACCTAATTATATATCCATTGTTATCGTTTTAATAAAATAAAGCTTTGTGTTCCATTTCTGGTGATTAATTTAATAATGTAGGCACCGGCAGGGGTTGACTCCAGGTTATGAGAAATTCTGTCGGTTGCAGAATATCTTTGGGTAAATATCTTTTCCCCTGAAAGAGTCATTATTGTCATATCTATTTGATCATGAGTATTATGCATCTTAATCGTAAACATTCCATTTGTGGGATTAGGATAAAGTATGGCAATATCATCATCATCTAAAATGGGTGATATTTCAATATCTTCCGTCGAAACTGTCGTTTCCTCGTCAGTAATTTCTACAAAATAAACTTCGAAAGGCTTTAAAACAGGTCTGCTTGTTACAGGAGTACCTGTTAGCAGATCTCTGCAGGCTGTGCCGAATTGGGCGTTTTTAAGATTGATTTCTAAGGATGCATCCGTTTTCCCCTTATTCACAACAGACAAAACAATATTGCCATCCTGATTTCTTATAGCTCTCCAGGAACAGCCTTTATGACCGCCGGTGTTTGTTTCAATCACCTCTACATCAGGCAAATGGCCAGTTTGACCCATCAAACTCAGGGCTTCTTCTCTCATATTGTCAAGCGAGTTGACTTGAATTAATGTCCCATCACTCTGGTTTAATGACGGCAATGAATTTCCATACTCGTTACCGATGAGGCTTACATTATCTATTATTACTGTTCCTCCATTATCAAGATAAGCTTGCAAGGCATCTAATTCTTCCTGGGTAATAAATTCAGTTTTATAAACTAATACAACCTCCCAATTGGATTTGTCCTGATTGTTGAGAATATTTTTGGTGGCAAAGCCCAGCGGGATCCCTTCAAAAAACAAAGATTCATAGAGCTCAAAGACATCATCCATATGTTCTGGCTTGTTGGTGGCTGATGTTTCTGAGTGAAAAATACGGATTGGTCTTTGTTGTTGCTGAAAAGCGGTAATTTCTTCGGCAAAAGAATTAAGGTCCATCATGGTAGAATGGATTTCATTCACTATCCGGGGTTGTTGGTTTAAAGTGCCAGCATACGCACTGCCGACGCGCCTTTGTATCGAACCATCTTCATTTCTTCCCCAAACCCAAATCTGACTGGCATTTAATCCGTGTTTGTGGGCCGTCCAGAATGTTGTTCGCGCATAAGCCGGATCCATATAAGGATCTCTGAAAGATCTTTTAGATAAAAAGTGGACCTCTGTATTGTAAATAATATTATCCGGACTTACTGATTTCAAAAAATCATAGCCCATGCATAACTCACGCCAATACCAGGAGTAGTGCTCTACCCAGTCTCCGGGATTTCCCCACAGATATAAGTATCGGGCACCGGCATCATTACCGCTAATTCCACTCATTTCGGTGAGTGCCTCCAAATCAATTCCGTGGTTTCGTTTATTGTTTGACCATAGATGAGTCATAATCTTCAGATGAACTTTGGCGTCTGGATCGTACTTTTGTATCTCTGATTTTTTCCATTTGTACCATTCTGTAACCCTGTAATTATTAAATGTTACCCAATCGTACCATATTGGGGTTCCCTGCAGGTTGCCATCAATTGGAATTTCGATGTTCACAAAGTCAAAGTCAGAGAAATTACTGCCCCAAAGCTGGTTTAAAGCACTGATGGACTCATGCTTGTTGCTGAGCCATGTTCTGAACTTATCATGGGTATATTCAGAAACCGGCCCTGTTGCCCATACATCTTTGGTTGTGTAAAAATGGGGCTCGTTGACAAGCATGTATCCCAGCTCCGAATATTTCTTTCCGGCCACTAACGGCACAATGCCTTCAAAAAGAAACCCCCACATCTCTTTGGCCCCGGGATTATCTATATCATAACCTATGTATGTATCTTCGCGCATTCTGAACCCCGGGCCATATTTGTCTTCAGCCCATTGAGGAACTGTTTTGTTGCCAAGAAAAATATTCCCAATTGCCCTGTCTGGTTTGGACTCCAGGTAATTTATAAGCCATGGAGCGATATCACCCTGGGCATTTATGATTCTGTTAGGGTCAACATAAAAATGATCTTCATCACCGTAAAATTCTGTTAACTCAGGGATTCTGGGCTTCCAGATATAATCAGCCAAAAAAACCGGACGACCATTAAATATGAGCCTGTCACCTTCCAGGGCCACCTGTGTCCAGTCAACATCAGGGGTAGGTTTTCGGGTAATTTCCCCATCTATTAAAAGATTCAGGTTGGCAATGGCTTCATCAAGCATGATCACGATATTGCTTCGAATTAAGTCTGGCAACTCTTCAGCCCAATGTCGCGGCCGGTCTCTGAACAACCTTACCAATG
>PXDG01000175.1 GCA_003565105.1 Parcubacteria group bacterium
CAGGTGCCTATACCTATGCAGGCCCAGAGATCGGAGTAGCTTCTACCAAAGCCTTTATGACCCAGTTAGGGGTATTAGCGCTATTATCTGTAGGACTCGGGAGGCAACGAGGTCTTTCTTTTGGTCGAGGACAGGAATTAATCCAACAACTCCAAAGCTTACCCGCAATCATCGATACTACACTTCCTAGGCTTTCTTCCCAAATAGAATCATTAGTACCAGATTATACTCAGTATACTGACTATCTCTACGTTGGACGCCAAGTGAGTTTCCCCATGGCCCTTGAAGGAGCTCTGAAACTGAAAGAAATTAGCTATGTTCATGCCGAAGGATATGCTTCAGGTGAAATGAAGCACGGACCTATCGCCCTCATCGATAAAGATTTTCCCACCATAGCTATTGTCCCGCAAGACGCAGTATATGATAAAAATATCAGCAATCTCCAAGAGATCAAAGCTCGTTCAGGAAAGATTATCGCTATAGCTACTGAAGGTGACACCCATATTGCCGAACATGCCGATAGTGTCATCTTTGTACCACAAGTTGAGCCATTATGGAGTCCCTTCGTCACGACCTTAGCCGTCCAGTTGTGGGCCTATCATATGGCCGTTGCCTTGGACAAGGATCCCGATAAACCCCGCAACCTCGCTAAAAGTGTCACCGTTGAATAATACTTGACACCATCATACATATATGAAAGAACGATTTAGTATTGTAGCTGCAGTATATCTCATCATCAAGAATCCTGAGGGAGAAATTCTCTTTGGTCGAAGAAAAAATTCTGGATTTTATGATGGTTGGTTTGGACTGCCCTCTGGGCACGTAGATGGAGGAGAGTCACTCAAGCAGGCAATGATACGAGAAGCCAAAGAAGAAATTGGTATTGATATTCTCAGCCAAGATCTCCATTTGGTACATACTCTCCATCGATCCAATACCTCAGAGCGAGAACGTCTTGACTTTTTCTTTACGGTAGATGCCTTTCAGGGATTCCCTGCTATTTGTGAACCAGATAAATGCACAGAACTTGCATATTTAGATATTTATACAAACCACAGTATCGTGCCCTACGTCCAAGAAACTCTCCAACTCATCGAGCAAGGACACAATTATTCTGAGAGAGAGTTTGTATGATATAATGTATTGAGTTAGTCAGACCCTACGCAAGAAGTGAGTCTCAGAGATAATCAATCCATTATGAGTAAATCACAAGAAACAAAAATATGTCTCACCTGTAAGCGATCCTTTGAGAATCGTAAACGCTGGTCTTCTCGAGGAATATGGAATGAAGTAAGGTATTGTTCAGACAAATGTCGAAAGAAAAAGTCGGAATAAGAGGGGAGTGACATTAAATATATAAAAGATCTGACTGAATTACTTTGTTCTTGAACCTTTGTGATGATACCTTATTTATTATTTATCTTCTTTTTCCACGATGTCTTCGTCCTATACATCTTATATAAACACTTATCAGAATATGATATACTAAAAAGTATATGAAGACTGATATTGTATCAACTACCCACCTCCAAGAAGCAATCTCCCAGCTCTGGGAAATTCTCTCTCCAGAAATTGACTACCTATCTCCAGCGGATAGGGAAGTTGTTGAGTTAGCTTTTTATCAGATGGCAGAAGCGCACGGGGAACAACGTCGTAAGAGTGGGCAATTTTATATTATTCATCCTGTCGAAGCTTGTTTGACTCTGGCTTACGTCCGTATGGATAAGGATACTTTGGCTGCGACTCTGATGCATGATGTCCCTGAAGATACCGAAGTGACTTTGAGAGACTTATCGAAAACCTTTAATCGAGAAATTATCTTCCTTATCTCAGGCATCACCAAATTATCTGTGATTAAATACCAGGGAGAGGATCGATATGCAGAGAATCTCAGGCGGATGTTTGTGGCGATGAGTAAAGACTTGAGGGTTGTGTTTATTAAGTTAGCAGATAGATTGCATAATTTGCGTACCTTAGGCAGTCTTCCTCCTGAAAAAGCCAAGCGTATTGCTATGGAGAGTTTAGAAATTTATGCCCCAATTGCCGAGCGTTTGGGTATGGGTATGTTTAAGGATGAGATTGAGAATATTTGCTTCCCGTATGTGTATCCAGACGACTATAAGCAGCTGATTTCTCTCTCTACCGTGGAGTATCAGAAACGCCAAAAACAATCAAATAAAATTATTAAAAAAGCGCAGAAAATCTTGGCCGAAGAAGGCGTATCTTATACGCAGTTGTATGGACGAGCTAAGAAGTATTACTCCTTATACAAAAAAATGCAGGAGAAAAATAGTCTAGATAAGGTATATGATTTGGTTGCCTTGCGGATTATTACAGAGACGGTCGAAGATTGTTATCACGCCTTATCTGCCTTGCATGGTTACTTTGAACCTGTCAAAGGACGCGTCAAAGATTATATTTCTCAACCAAAAGAAAATGGCTATCAAAGTATTCATTCAACCTTAATAGATCCCGTATCGAAGATTACTTTTGAGTTCCAGATTCGTACTGAAGCAATGCATGAATACGCCGAGTACGGAG
>PXDG01000114.1 GCA_003565105.1 Parcubacteria group bacterium
GCATAACAAAAATGGCGAGGTTTGTGATTGAAACGAAAATTTTGGAAATTTAAGAAAATTAAAACCTTAACCGAATGGAAAGTGCATTTTAAGTCGCCACTTATGTTATGCGCGAACCGTTGTGTGTCATTAAAAAAAACCTTAGAATAATATGCCTTCAGAATTACACTTTCTAAACGTTAAACAAGGAGATTGCAGTTGGATTAAACATCCGAATGGAAATAACACCATAATTGATGTATTCAATGCGTCAATTGAAAAACAGGATTCTCAAGCTTTACTAAAAGCATTCTCTGAAATAAGCGTATTAGAATCTGTAAAAGCACGCGGAGCTAAAGGTAATTTCGGACAAAAACAATTTCCTGTAAACCCAATTGAATACTTAAAAGATTTTGGAGTTTCATCCGTGTTTAGATTCATTCTAACTCATCCAGATATGGACCATATGGGAGGAATAGAAGATTTTTTCAATACGTTTAGTCCTACGAATTTTTGGGATACAAACAACAAAAAAGAAATCGAATCATTTGATGGCTCACCTCATAAGAAGTCAGATTGGGAATTTTACAAAAACTTAAGGAAAGGTTCTGATTCAAACCCAATTAGATTACAATTATTAAGTGGTGCAAAAGGAAAATATTATAACGAAAACGAGGATGGGAGTTGTTGTGGAAATGGTTTATTTATTTTAGCAACAACAAAGGAACTACTTGACTCTGCTAACGAATCTAGGGATTTCAACGATTGTTCTTATGTAATACTTTATAGACCACCTAATGGAGCAAAAGTTGTAATTGCTGGAGATTCTCACGATAAAACTTGGGAACATATATTGGAAAATTGGAAAGATGAAGTAAAAGACTGTGATGTATTGTTAGCACCACACCACGGTAGAGATTCGAAACGTTCATACGACTTTTTAGATGTTCTAAATCCAAAGGTTACATTTTTTGGAATAGCAAAAAGTAGTCATTTAAATTATTCGGCTTGGTCAAATAGAAATTTGCAGGTTTTTACTAACAACCAAGGCAATTGTTTAATAGCCAAATTTAATGAAGGTGGAACTGAAATTAGATGCACATATAAAACTTTTGCCGAAGCTTATTGCAAAGCAAATGGTTATGAAACATCCTACTGTTCGAGCACTAAAACATATTATTTAAAGACATTATAATGAAAGAAATATTAGAGAAAATATCGTCCTATAATCTTTTTAACTATTTACTTCCAGGGACAGTTTTTGTTTTTGTTCTGTCTAAGATTTCTGCTTATGATTTGGTTCAAAAGGATTTACTTATTGGAGGATTTCTCTATTACTTCATAGGTTTAATAATTAGCCGAATTGGCTCTGTAATTATTGAGCCTGTATTAAGTAAGTTAAGTTTCATAAAATTTGCAAAATATTCGGATTTTGTAACTTATTCTAAAGTTGACACCAAAATAGATGTATTGTCGGAGAGTAATAATATGTATCGGACAATCATTGCTCTGCTTATCTGCTTGTTATTGAGTAAACTATTCACTTGGGTTATTAATATAACCGGAATGACGGAAATTTGGAGTTACATCATATTGCTCTTACTGCTATTATTTTTATTTCTATTCTCATATAGAAAGCAAACCAATTATATTACCAAGAGAATAGTTGCGAATAAAAATAACGACACACAACAAAGGCTATAAGCAATTGGGGTTTAGGTGTTTAAATGAAAAGATAGTAAACAAAATAAAGGTCAGTGCTAAACTGAAAAGTTCGGGTAAAAAAAACCCAACTGCTCATAGCCACGACCGTTGGCGGTCATGCAAAAGGACACAACAATATATAAGCAATCGGATAAATAGATAATAAAGACAACTTTAATAATTTAAAAATATGACAGAAAAAAGAAACTCAATTGTAGCAGGAATTGCTTTCGGACTTTTATTTGGACTTTTTCTTGCGTTTCGTTTTGAAATTAGATATGCCTTAATTGCTGGCCCAATATCAGGACTTACTTTTGGATTTGCGATATATTTCTTTGTGACTTCCAAGATAGTAAAAAAGCAAACTCAAGTTGAGAATTTGGACAGTGAATCTATTATTCATTCGGGAGGTGCAAATCATTTTAAAAATGTTGAGGCAGTTGGAGGAAAACTTTATTTGTTTAAAGATAAACTGCAATTTAAGTCACATAATTTCAATGTTCAAAACCATGGAGAGATTATAGACCTTAATCAAATCCAAGAAGTGAATTTCTACAATACTCTTGGAATTATTCCAAATGGACTTGCAATTAAAACAAGTGGTGGCCAGACAGAAAAATTTGTTGTTAATGGTAGACGAATTTGGAAGGAAAAAATTGAGAAATTAAAATTTGAAAGTTAAAAAACAGATGATAATTCTGAGTAAGAAAAAAGCACGAACCGCCAACACACAATATAGCCAATAAGGGTTTTAGTGGTATGCGAAGGGTTGTAGCCCGCTTCAACTTATCGTGTACCTTGATAGGAAATCGCCCGCAATCCCTTACTGGCCATATTGTCAAACGTTGGTGGTA
>PXDG01000016.1 GCA_003565105.1 Parcubacteria group bacterium
ACTTGCACGGTTACCGGATCGCTGATGGCAAAGATGGTATCCTGACGGGCATTGCCGTCTCGCGAGACATCAGTGATGATGTTACCCCGTAATCCGGCCGGACCAAATGTGTAGTCTCCCTCGCGGTCAGCGGCCCAGCGGCTGCGCAATTCGTAGAGATAGTAATCTTCGTTATCGGGGTCGGTGGTGCGGGGGAGGCGGAATCGGGCAACTTGATCGTTCCCGAATATACCACCAAATGGATCCCGTCCGATGGTGCGGTGGTTGATATGGAAAGATTCCCCCTCGCGCGTTACCATGCGTTGCAGTAGTTGTGTGATGTTTTCGCTTTTCAAACCTTCACCTGGGTGTAGATCCAGAAAGGGAATATGCAGGTGTGGGGAGGTTCCCTCTGGAATGGGACTGTACGATTGGAACGGCCGGGTTGGCTTACGAATACGTATATAGAGTGTAACGTCGAATTCTTCGTCGATAATCAGTTCGTGGGTAGGCGCATCGATCCATAGTTTGACATGATCTTGTTCGGGGATGGGACGGACATTCGCATGTAGCCTGTTTATGGGAAGAGAATTGCCGTCCGGACCTTTTAACGTTATCTCATCAAAAGAGAAGGTGCCTGGTTGCTGCGGGGTCACACGATAGGTGAACATGCGCCCGGAGAGCTGCGTGATCTGCTGTCGGCCATTGACGATTTGGACGCTGTGCTGGCTGCGATCCTGTTGCGCAAGTAGTTGAATGTCGGCTTGCAAAGCGCTCAGATCCGGCTCTCCGAGACCGGAGCGATACCCATGCACGAATAGCGTGAGCTGCAGGGACTCCCCGAGAAAAATGTCATTGGGAGAAACGGATGCCTCCATGCGCAGTAGCTGCTGCTCTGCTCGCGCAGTCATGAACAGCGTGCAGCATGCAATCGCTGCTATAAAAAATAGTTTCATTCGTTGCACTACCAATCTCTCGCTCCCTGTGTCCGCTGTAGTCGCCTTCTGCGTTCTTCCAGAAGATCTTGGTATTCCTGCGAGCGCTGCTCGACTTGTTCCAGTAAAGCATCCAGGTCAAATGTGTCGTCTTCGTCTTCTTGCGGTTCCGCATCCTCGGGCTCATCTTCTGTATCCTCCGCTTCCTCGTCGGCCTCATCAGGGGAAGGTGGCGGTGGAGGCATGGGCATATCCATGCCATCATCATCTAAATCATCATCCTGCTCTGCATCGGGGGCCTCGGGTGGCTCAGGGGGCGTGTCATCTTGATCCTCCTGCTGCTCCCGATCTTCTGGAGGCGGTTGCGGAAGAATTTCTGATAACTGGCGCAGGCTCTCCAATGCTTCTTGCTGGACTGGCCGGGCACCATCAAAATCCTCGAGATCCAGCATTTCGCCAGCCAACCGTTGTAAGCGCGATGCTTGTTCGATCAGTTGATCCAGTTGCTCTTGCTGTTCCGGCTCGGTCTCTGGTGGCATTTGAAAGCGTTCTGCGAATCGCTCTGTTAGATTTGCGGCCTCTTTTTGCAGTTGGGCATCGGAGACGGGGGGTCTTCTCGCCGTTTCGCCTCTAGATAGGGCATCGAGCCACTCCTGTTGGCGCAATGACTCTTGCAATAAGGATTCCGGGGAGCCGATAGCGCGCCATACATCGTACAACGGGTGCCCCACTTCGGCGGGTTGAGAATCTGCAGGTACAGTCAGATCTTCCCATTGACGGGTTTGCGCATCCAGTTCCTGGCGCTTTTGCTGCAAGGCATCCGTCGGGGCTCCTGCTGCCTCCAGTAACTGGGAGAGTGCCAGATACTGATCTGCCAGATTGGCGCGTTCACGGGCTTGTTCCTCGAAATGTTGCAGGCGTGCGGGGCCGGGCGGAGGGATAGGGTCGGTTTGGTGGCGGTCGTCCTGCGCACGCTGCTTTTGTAGCATTTGCGCGACAAGTTCCTGGGGCGAGGCGTCGGCATATTGCTCCAGAATCTCGGCTATGCGGGCTTGTTCCCGTGCAGATGGGAGCAAGGCATCCAGCATTTGCAAATCTTCCTCGGATTCTACGGTGCGCTGTTGTTGTGCATGTCGTTGCAGGCGTTGTGCGGCATCCTGCCAGCGGGCCACTTGTTTCCGATATCCCTCGGCGGTGCCATCGGCAGCCTGCTTGCCCATCTGGAATGCGGCAATGGCGCGTGCGAGCTCCGCGTCTTGAACAGGCGGTAGTCTTTCCAGCAAGGCGGCAGCCTGATCCGGTTCGCCAGCTTGGAGAAGGGCGATCGCGGCATTATAGCGATAGCGGTCGCGCTGACGCGTACCGAGGTCAGGGACTTCCGCTGCTGCTTGAAACGATTGCGCGGCATCGGCGTAGGAACCCTGCTGTTGTAAGCGCCGGGCTTCGCGTGCGAGCACGCGGTGCGAGCCAGCGGCGGTTGCTGATTCTGGCGCGGTCTCGGCCTGCGCTCCCGTACCAATCAGTAACAATAGGATTGCTGTTTGAGCCAGGCGGGCTGTTTTCCGCAATGGCCCCTTACCCAGAGCGCCGGCAAGTATGAGCAAAAGAAT
>PXDG01000001.1 GCA_003565105.1 Parcubacteria group bacterium
AGAAGTAGATGCGCCATGCCCGCGACGCCCGCAAGGCGGTCGAGTTCGGCCTCCTCTCAAAGGAAGAGTTCGAAAACCTTCGCAAGGCCCTTCTCGCCAAAATTGCCCCCGAACGTGAAGATCCTTTGCGCCAGCTCGCCGAACTCTTTGCCCTCTATCGCAAGGGTGCCCTCAGCGAGAGCGAATACAACGACCGCAAATGGACCTTGCTCGGGCGGGTCTGAGTTCCCTGGTCCGAAGCCCGGCTTCGCCGGAACCGCTGATCACTCATTGGGCGCTTATCTCTTGGTCTGATTAGCGGAAACCGGAACCGCTTGTATGCACGAGAATTCCCTCACACAGCCCAGCGCCCGGCGTCCACCTCATGGGCGTGGCCGAGGGCCTGGAGGCTTTCGAGGATGGCTTCGATGCGGTCTTTGCGGGCGCCTTTGAAGCGTTTGGCGATGGCTTTACGTGTCTTTTGCATGACTAAAAACCATTCAAAGTAGCGCCTCGGGACCCAGTGTAAAGCATGATTTCCGGGTTTTTTTGGACGTGGGTGAAGTCGCTGAACGGATGCCGATCATTTGAAGGAACACGTCAGCGGTCTTCGGCAGTGATGGAAATGTTGGGGGTGTGGTAAAGTGACTCATGTGGGGGCGTCCGGCGGAGCCGGAAACCGCTAATGTCCAGCTGATAGACGCTTATGAGGAAAGGTTCTGCGGTCGAGGCACCTGAGTGCCATCGGCATAGGTTTCCCGGTGCATCCGTTACATCAGCCAGTGCGGATTCTGCAAAATAAGCACCGACACCTTCTTCAACTTCCTCGTAAAACTATTTGCTGACAAGAACGTTCTCGACAGCTTCATCAAGCATCGATACCGAAAATCGGCTCATTCCAGGATTCGTTTTTTTGCCTCATCGAGGGAAACAAATTTTGATTCCCCCGAGGCAATTCTGGCACGACGCGCTTCCAAAAGATCACCGTGCCAGTCGGGAGAAGTCGGCTCCTTTTCCTCATGGCACATTGCATCCCAAAGCGCTTCCATCGTGCTTCTAAGTCTCTCTACTGGAGACATTTTCTGTATTTCCTTAACGGTCATCAGGTGATTACTCATGGGTTTTTAGCTAATTCGCAAGATTTTCTGGCCAACGTCAAATGGAGGTGCGAGTGTTGAGCGCAGCGAAAAACTCGTTACCTTCCATACTCGGTTGTGGTCTAAACTTTTAGGATCTCAGTGATCTGAACTTCCTTTGAGGCGTGATCGGTCCAATAGATGAACAAAAACTCTTCAAGCAGCAGATTATCGATTGGGCGACCCTTCGCATCCGTCGTCTGATAATCGCCGATCAGTTCAGGCGACGCAGCAATCCTCTCGGCCAAGTCGATAACTTTCCGCCGTTTCTGCTTCGGAAGGCCAACTACGAATGAAACCGCCTCGGCGGACAGGTAACAGCTATAGCCGGGGAGTTCAGCCATGATTGGCCTTCAGGTCCGAGAGTGAAGTTCTCTTGCCGGCCCCCATCTGGTCTAATCGGCGGGCGGTTTCCGCCTTCCATTCCTTCGATTCCTGCCCAAGGCGAACGATAAAGGCAGAGACCTCCCGGCGCTCAGACTCAGAAAGCTTTGTAAGCTGTTGCTTTAGAGTTAGTAAATCAATGTCGCTCATGATGAAAAGCTACCCGATCAACATGCGATAGTCAAGTCTCTCAATTTCTTCCACAACGGTGAGGGGATGCGCGGAGAGCAGCGCGGCAGCGCTAATCGGAGTTGTCCTCTCTCGTCTTGTTGGGTCTCGCCGTTCGTTTTGCCGCCTTGATGTAAACGCTGGAACGCTCGCGTTTTCCAACTGTGATCACGATGACGGACACCGTTGCATTTTCGACCTCATAGACCAGTCTGTAGCCAGAGGATCTCAATTTGATTTTGTAGTGGTTCTGAAAGCCGTGCAGACAATCAGCTGCCACTTCGGGATGCTCTAGCCTCTCTTTCAGCTTCTTTTTGAGATGCTCGCGTATCGTGGATCCAATCTTATTCCATTCTTTCAGCGCACTCGGAAGAAACTTCAGCTTATAGCTCATCGAGGCTGACTTCCTTGGCTTGTGCTTTTTCTTCTTCTCTCTGCTCTATGATCTCTCGCAGCTCCTGATCTTCGATCAAGTTACTGATCCATTCAAAAGTCTCTGCGGGAATGAGGTAAGCTGTTGGTTTATTGTGGTTTAGGATAGCCACAGATTCACCCCCAGCTCGCTCAATGAGCTTGCTGGGATTCCGTTTTAGTTCAGAAATACTAGCAGAATAGGCACTTAATATAGGACTCATAATAGGTCTTAATTTAGCGCTCAAATTCTGTTTTTCAAGTATTTTTTCGCCCAACGGCGAGTTCACCGACGCCTACCCGTGCAGCGGGTAGGCGTTAGGTGGACCGCCTTGTGTGTGCCCAGCATGGGCACGATGTAAACGTGGTTAAAGTCCACGATAGTAAGAACCGAAGATGAAAATGAAAGAACTATTACCAGAAGCCAAGGGCGTA
>PXDG01000010.1 GCA_003565105.1 Parcubacteria group bacterium
AAACAAAAATTTGGTCTTCAGTATATTGTCGATATTCTGCAAGGGAAACAAACCAGTCAAGTGAATGCCCGATTTCATCACCGATTATCCGTTTTTGGGATAGGAGCAGATAAGACTCGAGCTGAGTGGGAATGGCTTTTGATGCAATTAATAGGTCTAGGGTACCTTCGAGTGGATCGAGATAACTATCGTGTACTCAAGTGTCAAAAATCAGCTGCTTCTGTGCTGAAGGGGGTGAGTCAAGTGTCATTAGTTCCTTATCGCACTTCATTGAAACACGCAACGGATCTTCCTCTTGACTTAGCTGAGAAAGGGCTCTTTGAAGCTCTCCGTATCAAACGCGCCCAATTAGCAGAACACGAAAATGTCCCCGCTTATATTATCGCTCAGGATTCTGTATTAATTGATCTAATACGGCAACAGCCACATACGCTCGAAGATTTTCTCGGTGTTAGTGGGTTTGGTCAGGTGAAACAGCAAAAATATGGACCAGCCTTTTTGGAAGTACTCAATATATTTCGAGATCAAGAGTAAAAGATTTTGTATCGTCAGTCAGAGGTGAAGGATGGATGTGTTAGACATATAGTTGCCGAAATGTATAGGTCTTGATATACTCCTATGTATATGAATATTGAATTACAGACAGCTTTCATTGCAACTATTACTACCATTATAACCTTTGGTTTGAGTAAAATCATAGAGATTTGGCTTGCTCGGAAAAGTCATCAACAATCTCAAAAAGAAATCTACTCTACCTATGTAGAATTTTCCCTTCAACGCAAAATTGAAACATATCACGAATTATTGCGTATTATTCGCAATGTTGGGTATGGGAGTAGTTATGATACGGGCACGGAAATAAAATATAGTGATGCTGAAAAAATTCAGATTATTCAAAACGCCCTGAAAAATCTTCTTACCTGGGAGTATGAAAGTGGCGGAATTTTCTTTTTATCTGCAGAGTCATTTGAACGGTTTCGACGACTCAAGACTCGACTAATGGCCAAACCCGCTTATACCGATGAAGCATATTCAATCCAGCAACTACAAAACATTACCGGAGCCGTATCAGGATTACGCTCATCCTTATTTAAGGACTTGTATATTTATCGATTGGCCGAAGATTCTTTCGCTAATCGGCAAACGATTACTGAATTGATGGAACAAGAGCGAAGCGAAGTGCTCGGAAAACCGTTTTACCGACCACATAATCGCATCCAACGGATATTGACGAGACTGAAAGACTTTGGTAAAATATAAGTATGAATGCCCTAGGTGCGTACCCGTGCCTCGGGGCATTTTTGTATGCGTTGCTATAGAATCCGAAGTTGTCTCATCAGCACTTGCCAAAAAAATGTTTTTTTGATAATATAACACAGTGAATGTTTGGGGGCGTAGCTCAGTCTGGTTAGAGCGTCTGCCTGTCACGCAGAAGGTCGCCGGTTCGAGCCCGGTCGTCCCCGCCATATAAGATACTGAGATCACACTCAGTATTTTTGTTTTCATATAATCAAAACACATTTTTTACTATAGTGTATACTTTAGGATAAAACATTGCAAAAAATATCAAATTATGATTAAATGATCAAAGTTCTTTTACAACATTTTGTATTATGATAGAATTTTGTACTGTCCCAGATGATCAAATCTGGATTATTTCTGGTAATTTACAATTAAAAACTGCTTACCCCACGGAAGAGTTGGTATTATTCCCTTTTCATAAGATCGAAAAAGTTCTCTATATATATCCTACGAGAATTTATTGTCCAAAAACAATAATTACAGAGGAGGGTATCCAGTTAACACTACATACGGTGGTAACGGTACAGATTTCTTTAGGTGGAAGAAATTCATTTTCCGAAATAGAGGTAGATGACTTTCTATCTTTTTATATGAAAAATAGAAAGAAGGATTATTATACGAGTGTGCAAGAGACATTTCGATTCACTCATATGCCCCCTAACATAGATTCAAAGGGAGGGCGCAAACGAAGACTTGTAGATAATATAAATTTTTTTATGAACAAAAAGAATTTATATTATCGTTTAGGACTGGAAAAAAATAAGTCAAACGACTTTCTTTCTCCTATTAATAATCAAGGAAAACATATCCTTGATAAATTAGCAGATCGTTGCTTAAAGTTAGTGTCTATTGATATTGAGTCAGTGGAAGTATTAACGCCTCTCAATATTTTTATGAGAGAGATAACAACGGATATAACCGTCTTGCGATGCCTTGAAAAAAAATGGAGAATCAAATTTAATTTGGATCTCCTATTACTTGAACCTAAATAACTTGTTAACCGTACCCTTATTGGGTACGGTTTTTTACTTTGACCTAACTTGATCTTATCGTATTTTGGACACCTACGCTTTCCAACGTTTGTAAACTCAGCTTTTTCCTGAATGGGAAAACGAAAGATTTCCTCAATCCCCTTCCCATAGTCAGATCAAAAAATACCCCTTCAGGGATGGTTCATTTGTGGAAGTCAGAATCAGAATGCTTGCGCATT
>PXDG01000136.1 GCA_003565105.1 Parcubacteria group bacterium
AAATAAAAAACCTCACTTACTATAAAGTGAGGTTGAGAATATTTATTACGTATTTTCTGCTATATCAAAGGAAATAAACAACATAAACTTCATAGTCATATAATACGCGAAGGTGTTTAGTAGATCCGAAGTTGAAAAGGGCATCCTTAACAGATAGATCCAACACCCCAATCCAACTAAAGCTAAAGTGGCTAGTCCTATATAAACAGCAGCGCTATTATATCCGCCTTGATTTACCTGGAACATATTATAGCTCATAATACCAGATTTTTTGAGCAATATACTGACTAAACAAGCAAAGTACAACCAATGCATAAGCTGATGGATGTATCCGTCTTGAATTCTAAGGAAGAAGTTATGAATAACGACTTGATGAATACTAGCAAACAAAAAGAGTATAACAAGTTTTTTGTAGTTTAACATACTAACCTATGGAAAGGAACAGTAATGTTATACCATATATTCAAAAAACAATCAAAATCTATGTCAATGTAATATCACTATCCTTACAAATCATCACTTTCATTTGAAGCTTCTTGAGAAGAATCTTTCACTTCCTTTGGTTCAGGAGGTTTATAGGTGTATGCACGGTGCAGATCAAGCTTTCTATTTTTTTCTGAAAGCTTCAAAATCAAATCTTTTGTTTCATAAGGCTGAGGAACATCTTTTAGCCATAAAGTACTCGAATCAGCTCCAGCAGTTTGAATACGAACGCCTCCAAATTTGATCAGTGTAGCGAAAAATCCATTCACTCGAACTTTCACATCTTGAACATTCCCAATATCCGCTTCAGCAATTCTTCTATGAAAAAAATCAATCTGATCAATAGAGAGCACCCTCTCCGAGGTTACAATATATGAATCCAAATAATAATGAACCCAAGTCAAAAACATTGTATATAAAATAAACAAGGCAATTAATAGAACCCCTAAATCATAAAACTGCCCTACAATCCCTTCTGCTAAAAATGGGAGTGTTCGAGGAAGGAAAAAATACAAATATAAAGCCATAATTGACTTAACTAAAGTAAATAGATACCCAATAACCAGAAAAAAGATATGGCGACGGAGAACAACATAAATTTTTTCTTCTCTTTTTTGCCCATTAAAGTGTATTTGAGCATTTTCTACACGATGAATCATAGGTTTGAGGTTACATTAGTACTAATCATAATCAAATTATACGCAATCATAGCAAAAATAATCCCACTGGAAACTGCAAAGACTATTGTGGAGGCCATTGCAGTTTGACGATTCAAGCCAAATGTAAAAATATGATAAATCATAATTCCACTACCAATCACATAGGAGAGGAGGATCAACAAGAAAAATCCTAATAATGCTAACTGAATAAAATCATTCATAGTATACTATAATAACTACTAATCACGGTCTGGGAGGGTAAGGTTAAGGTATTCATAACATATATCAGTAACAATGCGACCTCGTGGAGTTCTTTGGATAAATCCCTGTCTCATCAAAAACGGTTCATAAATTTCCTCAATTGTCACTACTTCTTCTGCAGTGGAAGCGGCCAAAGTAGATAATCCCACAGGCCCCCCATTAAACTTATGAATAATCGTCTCTAGAATCCTCCGATCCCCAGCCTCAAGTCCATAGTTATCCACACCGAGCATTTCAAAAGTTTGTTCAGCAATGGGACGAGACATCGTTCCTTCATTATGAACTTCTGCCACATCTCTGACACGCTTTAAGAGACGATTAGCTACACGAGGGGTTTGTCGGCTTCTCTCAGCAATTAAATCCAACACTTCACGAGAATCGGCTTTGACATTCAGAATAGAACTAGAACGCTCTAAAATGGTAGTAATATGATATGGTTCATAAAAGTCAAAGCTATAAATATTACCGAATCGACTTCGAAGAGGTCCTGAAAGAGATCCGTATTTCGTCGTAGCCCCAATCAGAGTGAATTTAGGTAAATCTAAGCGGAGAGTTCGCGCTGAAGGCCCTTTCCCTACAATAATATCCAACACAAAGTCTTCCATTGCTGAGTATAACACCTCCTCTAAAGTCTTAGATAATCGATGAATCTCATCAATAAACAAAACGTCTCCCTGCTCCACATTAGTCAAAATAGAAGCTAGATCACCTGGTTTCTCAAGGGCCGGTCCCGAGGTGATTTTAATACTACTCCCCAAGGACTTGGCAATCAAATAGGCAAGAGAGGTTTTTCCTAACCCTGGAGGACCATAAAATAGCAAATGATCCAAGGGTTCTCCCCGCTTGGTTGCTGCTTGGATAGATATATTAAGGTTTTTCTTTATTTGTTCTTGCCCAATATAATCATCAAAAGTCTGCGGCCGAAGAGATTGTTCGACAGCTTGTTCTTCAGGAATTTCACGCGTAGAGGTAATCATACAGAAACGTTTGTCTTAATCATATAACTATTATATCACATCCTCCAGCAGATTCATCGTTATACTCGTTCGATAACGATATTCGTGTCTTTCAATCGCTGAGTGAGATCTCCATACCCGCGCTCAATCTTGTCAATTCCTTGAATTGTTGTCGTTCCTTCGGCTAACTGAGCCGCAATGAAGTAAGCCAGTCCAGCCCGCAAATCAGGAACTTCAATGTCTAAATCTGCTGTTAGTAGCGTTTTTCCCGTTATAATAGCACTATGAGGATGTCCTTTCCCTCGAAAGCGGCACGGCACACTCCCCAAACAGGCTGTGCTCAATTGAACCTTAGCTCCCATCGAACCAAGTGTCTCTAAGTACCCAAAGCGATTTTCGTAAACTGTCTCGTGAATAACCGAAACTCCTTCCGCTTGCGTAAGAACAACGGCAAAGGGCTGTTGCCAATCAGTTGAAAATCCTGGCCAGACATCTGTCTCAATATGAATTGGTCGAAGCGTCTTTTCTGCTCGGTAAAATCGTACATCACTTTCTCCCAATATCTCAAATCCTCCTCCAATCTGAGTATAGTAGGTGAGAAAATTTCCCAGTGTATCTGGTCGGAAGCCACGTACAACAATCGATCCATTAGTTGCACAGGCCAAACTAGCCCAAGAAACCGCTTCAATCCTATCTCCTAGAATATTCATTACACTCCCCTTCAATTTTTTGACTCCTTGTACACGAACCGTTCTATTTCCCTCCAAGATCACTTGCCCTCCCATAGACCGAAGTAAGGTCATCAGCTCCAAGATTTCTGGTTCAATAGCAATGTTTTCAATAATAGACTCCCCTTCTGCCATTATCGCCAACATCAAACAGGTCTCAGTAGCTCCTACGCTCGGATATGGCAACTGAATATCTGTCGCTTGTAGTCGCCCTTCTTTGCGTGCTTTATATCCGGACTCAGTCACCTCCACAATTCCACCAAAATGTTCAATCGCCTCTAAATGAAAATCCAGCTTCCTTACACCAATAGTACACCCTCCCACCACAGGAACCTCTACTGAATCAAATCTATGGAGTAACGGGGCTATCATCAAAATAGGCATCCTATTCGTACCAGAGTCAGGCATTGGTACAATCGATGAAGTAATCGTCTCAGGATTAATGCGAAGGGTCTTAGCTGAAAAATCAGCGTCAACCGAAACTCCAATCCCACGGAACATATCCAAGGTAATATGAACATCTCCAATATCAGGAATATTGTGAAGTTCCGAAGAAGAATCCCCCAATAAAGTTGCAATCATTGCTTTGGTCGCAAAGTTTTTCGTACCCAAACACTGAATTTCCCCCTCAACAGGATACCCTCCGTGTACACTATAATTCTTTAATTCAATCGCCATATCATCAATCCTTATTTTGATTCATATAGGTCTATTATATCATATCTTCACAAACTATTTTCTTTAATATATTTTATCCTGAATAAGATGAGAAACAACGTAGAAATAAACTGTGTAATAGAGACTACCCAAAAAGTGAAGGAGAGAGAGGTAAAGTATCTACGATTAACTCATAGCATACAACCCTTGACAAATATGAGAATAACCTATACTATGGATATAGATTGAGATTCACTAACTTAAATAACCTGCTCACCGCACACCTTTTAGTTAGTCTCAATCTAACGCCACAACCTCACACATTACGTGCTGAGGTTTTTTCTTTCCCAAGCCCCCATCATCTTAACTTGCGCAAAATCTGATGTTCTTATATACTATAAAGGCACACATATGCCAGATCGTCTAACGGTAGGACGACGGGTTCTGGTCCCGTTAATCTAGGTTCGAATCCTAGTCTGGCAACAAATTAGAATTCAATAAATACTTCTATACGTTCATAAAAAGAGGGCCAGAACCAGGAAAGGGCGTTGGGAAAACCTGGGTTTTCCCGTGGCGGAGATACCAGAACCGAGGGGTTCTGGAGAGCAAAGCGAGGTTCTGGCCCCGTTAATCTAGGTTCGAATCCTAGTCTGGCAACAAATTCCCCCCTCACCCCTATATTTCCCCCAACACCCTTGTCTCAAGAACCCACGGTTCTCGACGCTCGCTATCGCTCACTGCTCTCCTACACGGGGGAAATAACACCTACTACATCCGACGTTCGGGAACACGTTGCCTACTCACACATTTCTCATCTCAAACACCTAATGTAAAACTGTCAGAATAGACAAAAAGATTTTAATATGCTAAGATACTCTCCATATTGTCTAAAAATCAACCCAATATGTCAATCAACACTCCCTTACACTCAGTAGTAACCTTTATTGTTGGAAGTATTCTCGGTTACTTTGGAACTACACTATGGGCTTGGACCTATGTATGGAGCTCATTTGATCTCAATCTCCCTCAACAATACACTCAAATGATTGGAATGTTTCCCTTGTTTAGCCTCATCAACCAACCAGGAGAAGCACCCCAAATCGAATTTCATCACGGATTGATTATCTTTTCTCTTTCCATCGGACTCCTCTTTATTTACCTCGACTTAATTCATCGGAGCTTTAGCAACCTTGGGAAACAATATCGAGAAGCCCAACAAAAATCATAAGCAACAGACTACCTTAACGAAAGAAAAAAGGGACATTACTCCCTTCTTTTTTATTCACACTTCTTTGCTTTCAAAGTCTCTAGATATTTGCGACGTTGCTCTTGATACAACTCATCTCGCTCAGCCTTCTCCATAATCGAGCTGGTAATCAACTCTGTTTTTGTGGTATCATACTGAGTCGCCGCCCAAGTGAGGTAATTATCATGATTTTGATCCATAACTAAGTTAAACCTGACCCGTACGCGATGATTCACCCCTTCCAAAAAGGCCAACACAATGGTTCGAACCTCTTCTGGACTTGAGTATTCTTTATAGGTCAATAGTGGATGATTAAAGTTTTTAAGAAAAATGGAAGAATTTTTTTCATCTGGATTTGAATTGTTTCGATGCACTAATATTAAACATGGTTTTCCCATACTCAACGCCAGACCCTTTGTAATTCCAGTAGTTGAGTTACTAATGCTTGATTCTGTAATGATAGCATCTGATTCACTAATGGCAAAACTATAAGCATGATAGTCATAAGGTGAGGTGAAGTGATCTAGAACCGCTTCTGGAGTCATATTAAGAGGTAATTTTTTTAATATATTCGGAATGTCATCAACTGGGATCGAGTATCCGCTCTGAAGGATACTCTCTCTCAAAGTAATGATACCTTGTCGCGTAATCTCATTAGTAAGAGAAATGGGTGAGTACATTGGTTGAACAATCATAAACAAATTATATTAATTACTTATAGTATACCAGATGTATGGCAATTTTAGCAGGGGGAATGATTATATTTATGCTGAGAGGAAAATCATTAGATTCGTTCTAGCATATATTGATTCTCTAAACTCTCAATAATCTCTCGTTCTTGCCACAAAAGATCCTTTAACCGCCGAGGATAGACCTTCATTTCCTGCATTTCTAACTGAGTCACCCAACGAACCTCCTCAACCTGCCCATACGGATCCATATCACAATGATCAGCTGAAATATCTTCTGTCGTCATTGCCAGCCAAAACAATTCTAGACCAATCTTCTTCCCTTCATGAAACTCTTGGACATAAATGAGATTTCCTAACTGAATCTCAACCCCGCACTCCTCCAACACCTCACGACAAGCTCCTTCAGACAAGGCCTCCCCTTCACCAACCTCCCATCCCCCACCAGGTGGATACCAATAGTCCATATCTTTGTTTCTCACAAGAATAATAGCTTCTTTCGTTGGATTAAAGGTAATGACTCGATTAACGATACGGAGAGGCATAATCATAAGGAGTTATCTTACTTAGTATTCTATCATTATTGTGACGATATATCCATTATTTTAACAATACACATTCATTGACACATTATTTATGTGTCAATAGATGTGTGTATATAAAATTAAGTCTCACCTCCATGAATATTTAAAATATTTTAGAAACGGCTCATTAGCTTTCCTTGTAATAAGCTGTATTCTAGGCCTTGGCCTGATGATTCATTATGGAAATCAATCAATTGATACATTCCCTATTTATTTCCCTACTGAATATCTCCCCCTATTCAAAATAGTTATGTCAGAAGATACCTTCGGTTTGAAACCCCTTCTTGGATTAGCCTGGTTTATTTTAGGAGGTGGATGGGAATTCCAAATCGGAGAATCTCTTCGTGATGCTGGGCACAGAGAAGTAATGGAAGAATGCAGAGTCGAGATCTCAATCGAGCGAATGATGTATCTCCAAGAGTTTCACGAGACCGAGGATAAGATAGCACTCGAACTATTTTGGTTCGGAACTGAATTATCTGAACAAAACAAAGACCCTATCGATCTCGATCCCAATGGACAAGTAGAAGAAGTCAAGTGAATTCAAATTAGCCAACTCTCTGAGCTGAAAGTCTTCCCTAAAATCCTCAAGTCCTCCTCCGTAGAGGATCTACACACTATTGCATCCGTATCTGATCAGTATATTTTTGATAGTTTAGTCTAATAAATGATAATTGATATAAATCTCTCCGTCCGAGTTGATGGAGAGGTTTTTGTTTTCCTACACTTATCCACATTTCCTCTAATTCCAATGATGTGTATATGTTGACATACTTTCAAAAAAATCTCATGGCTTAATTTTCACCTCTCCACACGAAGACTGGATATTACCACATTATATCAATACTTTAATTCATGAAACATCACATCTTGAGCTCATGATTCGACAATTTATCGATCCTTTTGTCCTCAATCCAAAAGAAAGTGTGTATAGCGCCATTCGAAAGCAAAAAAGACCTATAGAGGGACTTCTTCATAGTTGTTTTGTTTTATCAAGAGTATGTTTTGGTCTCAAGAAGCTTATTTATACTATATCTCCTACAGATGAAAGTTATCAGGTGACAAATAATATGATTGCAGAATCTCAAGAATATCTTATATCTGGAATAACAATCTTGGAAGAAAAAGCACAGTTTACCGATAAAGGCCAACAACTCTTTACATCTATTAAAAGATTAAATTCTTAAGAAATATATGTCCATCACAAATTTGACGCTTCCATTGAAGATATGTCATTATATGATAAAGATACTTTACTGAGACTTACAAATCAGAGGTATGATATTTATACTTTGACATTAAATATCTCATAAGTATTATAAATACTAACAAAACCATGCTGTATATCTATCCAATTAATCAAATAGCACATGCTCCACAAAAATATGGAGGGAAGGCTGAAGGATTATACACACTTCACCATATGGGACTTCCTATACCCAAAACATTCGTCCTAGAAGCTGGTATTTTAGATAATGAAGAACATTCTGTCCAAATTATCCAAGAAATTGAGAAACTGATTCTTGAGTACCCTTCAGATGCCGAGTTAGCTATACGATCATCTGCGCTTGGAGAAGATGGGATCAAAAATTCCTTCGCAGGAATTTTTGAAACGCACTTAAATATCCCGTTAAATGTTGAGGCTATTTTTGAGAGTTGTATGACGGTTCATGCAAGTAATGCTTCTCCAAAAACAAAAGCATATAAGGACCAAAGCACTAAAATGGGTATTGTTATACAGGAAATGATTGATCCTCTATTTTCTGGTGTGGCATTTACCAAAAGTCTGAATGAGCTGGGAGAAGACGTTTTACTTCTGGAATTTGTCGAAGGACTTGGAGATAAACTGGTAAATGGCCTAGTAACATCTGAAAAGATCACTGTCCCATACAACCAAACCCAAAATCTTATCCAAAACAATGTTGATTATATTACAGAACAAGCACAAGAAATTCAACCATATCAGGTATCACTTTTGAATGTGTTAGAAGATATTAATCATCAGTTTCAGATTCCGATGGATATCGAATGGGCTATCGATTATACTGGTATGGTATGGATATTGCAAGCAAGACCAATCACTGAACCTGTGTTTGTTCCGACATACAACAAAGATGCTGGTTCTGTAGCTTCATTTGGACAAGGTTCTGTAACAGCTCAATCGTATTATATTGGAGAACATTTGTCTGAAAAAGATCTTACAAAAAAGATAGCCGACATGCCAGCAGGCTCAATCCTCATCCTGGATTCAAGTGATACTGAATACCTCCCTGCAATGACCAAAGCATCAGCAATTATTTCGACTCAAGGATCCATCCTTGCTCATACAGCTATTGTAGCACGAGAACTGGGTATCCCATGTATTGTCGGCTGTAAAAGTGCTTCAGGATCTCTTCCTGACGGCACTGAGGTAACAGTGAATCCTTCAACAGGAAGTATCTCCTCAGAGCATTATTCATCTACCGGTAATACCAATACTATTGACTGGGGAGACCTTTGCTTATTTGATAATATTGATGTTATTTCTCTCGGCAACGAACCTGTATTGTTTCAAAAAAATCCTGACTCAAGAATTTCGGCTTACACGTCGCCTGACGCAGATAAACAGATCATACATTTAGCCGAAGTATACGCACGAAAAACATATCACCAATCTCCTCGTCATTACAAACATGACAAGTACCTGTGGTATTTTGAGCAATTACGGTTTCAAAAAATACCATTGTTTGTCCAGTTTATTGAAAAAGGTAAATACATTCTTCGAGATAAAAACCCTCAAGAAGTACGAGCCTACTTCCAAGAATTACGAGAAGTATCTCTCAACTTAGTTCAGAGAAGAGATCAACACCCCAATCCAGCTACTACCTTTTTAATCAATGAAACATTACAAAGCCTTCATTATGCAGTTGCCCTTTGGTTTGCTCAGGGAGAAGGAATTCGAGAAATATATACTCTACTCAGAGACCAAAACATGACTCTAACCGAATTCTTTTCTCTGAATGATGACAGTCTTCTTTTTGAGCATCATCCCGACTTGAAAAGACTTTTTCATTTTTCGAAAGGCTTAGAACAGGAAAGAAATCAAATATATGCCCAACTTATCAGTATAAATGCTCTCGATACACATTATTTTGATACAAGAGAAAGTCAAGCAGAGAAAGCTTTGTACCATATGAATATTTTGTATGATGCCAACAAAAACATTATCGATGTATTTTACGAAAATATTGATATCCTCTATAATGACAATAATAGACATATTTAGATAGAATCTTGTTCAATTAAATATACTCCCTATGAAATCCTCCTATCCAGAACTCCCCATCAAAGTCCAACTCATCTGTTATCATCAGAGTTCTGAAGGTCTGCATGTACTCCTATTGAAGAGAGTCCCTGAAGATGGCGGGTTTTGGCAGACACTCACGGAGACGCTTGAGTTTGAGGAGAGTCTGGCTGAGTGTATCCCGAGAGCCTTGTCAGAAGAGATTGGGATTACTCATAAAAATGACTATCACGTCCACTCAGAGATTCATCGATTCTCATGGATCAAGAAAGATTCCTCAGTGGTTGAACTTGTTTATCCAGTAGAGATTTTTCATCAAGATATCCAGATCAGTCAAGAGCATTCTGAATACCAATGGAAACCTCTTGACCAAGCGATTGATATTATCGGAAAATCCAACACTAAAGACTGTCTTAAACGATTCCAAGACTTCATCGATCAATCACTATAAAGCGCAGTATCAATGGCAATATCGTCCTCCAAAACACCAACAAACAAACCCTGCTCCTCTATAAAACCTACGAAACCAAATAATACATAATACATTATGAATGAGGAAAGTAATCTATCAAACCCATTTATTTAAATATATACCTAACGTTCCCTGTAATAAAGACTTAATCATTATTAACTATTATGATAAACTATTTTCATAAAGACAATGATATAATAAATACATTATATGATTTTTGAAGGTATAAACCACATTGCAATAATATCATCTAATCTTGAAGCATCAATTCATTTTTACACCAATATTTTGGGGATGAAAGAATTTCATCGGATAGATCGACCAGAAAGAGAATCGACCATTGTATATCTTGATGCTAAAACATGTATTATTGAATTATTTTCTTTTCCAAATCCACCAGAAAGACTTTCATATCCTGAAGCAGTTGGGTTAAGACATATTGCTTTCTCGGTTAAAAACTTTGATGAAGTAATTCAGATGTTAGAAGATACGTTGATTTCTTATACACCAATTCAAATCGATGCTCGGACAGGCAAAAGAATGACATTTATCTCAGATCCCGATAAACTCCCTATCGAACTATGTGAAATTGATGAATAAGTAGCTGTAAAAAACAACCTTCGTAGAGGAGACCACTATATCGCCATTAACCATCTCAGAGATATCCTGGCGACACGGTGGTCGCCTCTACGAAAGACACTTTTCATTGCATTTATATACTATTAATCACACACTCTATGCATTATACTAAATATATCAAATCATTTATTATGGGTTCTATACTATCTGGGATAGTTATATTTATATTTGGACTGGCCAACCTTATCTACTTCGCAGATTATTCAATAGAAGAACTCCCTATTCTATCTCCTCATAACTCATTTCCATTATTCTCAATTCCATTATTCTCAATAGAAAAGACAGCCAACACTTTTGGCCTAGCACCTAATATGAATATTCTGTGGGCAATCTTATTTGGTGGACTGCTCAATCTCATTATATTGGAGAACATTTGTCTGAAAAAGATCTTACAAAAAAGATAGCCGACATGCCAGCAGGCTTAATCCTCATCCTAGATTCAAGTGATACTGAATACCTTCCTGCAATGACCAAAGCATCAGCAATTATTTCGACTCAAGGATCCAT
>PXDG01000110.1 GCA_003565105.1 Parcubacteria group bacterium
TCACTTTTTTCTTGTAGCTGAGAATTTTTCGCTATAAAGTCTTCTACCGATAGATCCAAGTTAGATTGCTCAATGGCTGCGGATACTTTAGTATACAATGTGCTCTGTATACCCGTAGTAGAGTCTAAACCATCAATCAATACTTGCAAAGATTCTTGTCGTTCTCTGCTTATTTTCTCAGTAATTTCTTGATTTGTTCGAGAGGTTAATCCTTCGAGATACTCATTCAATTGATCAATCTCTTCTTTTTGTAAGGATAAGCCACTTTCTTCAGATACTTCAAAGGTTAATTGAGGTTCTTCAATTTCCCTTTCTAGCGTCTCATTGATAAGGTCGTCAATCTCTGAGAGATCAACATCGATAGCTTCTCCCACGCTCTCTTGAGTTAATTCAGATACCTCCTGAGCCGTCGATTCAACTTGGATATTTTGAATAGTATCTTCAAGCAAAGCATCTAAGTCATCCAAATTATCACTTGACTCTTCAGAGGTATGTTCTTTATGTTCATTCAAAGACTGGACTTTCTCCTCCAAATTTCGAATAATTTTGCTACTGATGGCTAAATTTTCTGCATCTTCTGGATGCATTACTGCTCCATTCTCATCAACAGGAATCTCGGCTATTTTTTCTTTATGCTCCTCAATAACAGTCTGATATTCTTTTATTGCTTGATCATACGATTCTTTTTGTTCTTGATTCTGTGAGAAGTTCTTAGATTCCTGTTCGAGAGGGGAATTGGTCTTTTCTTGACTTATTTCTGACTGTTCAGTAAGATTATTGATTTGGATTTCTTCCATATTATGTATTTTACTTCTATCATAGATACATTATACCACACCACTTTATTTTTCACATAAATTCTCTTCTTACCATATAAATGATATAATATAAAAGACATTTCTTATTACTTAAAAATAAAAGTATGAACTACACCCCAGAACTTGCCTACATTTGTATGGAATTTGGCATCAATCCCCGACTCAAAACCTACTCAGGAGGACTAGGTATTTTGGCAGGAGATACTATCAAAAGCTATGCTGATATGAGTATTCCAGCACTTGGAATCGGCATTTTGTATAAAGAAGGATACATTGATCAAGAAATCAGCCTTACTGAAGGACAAATCGATCATCCTCAAGAATGGGATTTTTCCTCTTATATGACGCAGATTGGTCAAACGGAAATCCCTCTGCACGACCAAACCGTCACCCTTGATATTTGGGAATATATCTATACTTCTCCCTTATCAGGATCAGACGTATCTATCCTGTTTCTTGATGCAGACATTGAAGGAAACTCAGAAGAATTTAGACGGGCCAGTCAGAGGCTTTACTCAGATGATAAAGACACCTTTTATCGGCAACTTATTGTTCTGGGGCTCGGAAGTTGGTATGCACTTCAATCTCTGGACATCCACATTCCAACCTTTCATTTGAACGAAAGTCACAGCGCTCTTCTTGCTCTGGTATTAGATCACGAAAATACGCAGGTCACTTTCACGACACATACTCCACTTGAGGGAGGTCACACTCGTATGCCTCGGACTATCATAGAAACTCTCTGTACCCATAATCAATGCCTCAACATACCTGAACCAGCAATCGAAGATGACCTCGTAAATCTCACCACCCTAGCCCTCGAATTAGCTGATTATTCGAATGCAGTATCTCGTAAACATCAAGAAGTCTCATCCCATATGTTTCCCAACCATACTATTGATTTTATCACAAATGGAGTCCACCTCCCCACTTGGGTTGCAGAACCAATGGACGAACTCTTTAGCCAATATGTCCCCGACTGGAAAATTCGCCCCTATCTATTACGATACGCCGAAATGATTCCTTTGGAAGCAATAGCAGATGCGCATAATAAAAGTCGAGAAGATCTTCACTCATACATCAATCAAACCTCTCAGACCCAATCCATCCCCGAAGCTTTCACTATAGGCTTTGCCCGACGAGCTGCCGAGTACAAGCGAGCTACCTTAGTCTTATCCCAACCAGATAGATTACTCTCTATGGCTCACGAAATGGGAGGATTGAACATTATTTTTGCAGGAAAAGCCTATCATAATGACCCTGTAGGACGGGAATATATTCGCAAGATTATGGAAATTGACAAGCAATATTCTGACTCTCGCTTGAGAATTATCTACCTCAACAACTACGATATGGAGCTTGCTCACAGACTGGTGAGTGGAGTAGATGTCTGGCTCAACACCCCACTGGTTCCACACGAAGCCTCTGGAACCAGTGGAATGAAAGCAGCACTAAATGGGATTCCTAATATCTCTGTCAATGACGGATGGTGGATTGAAGGTGGTATTGATAGCGTTAATGGCTGGACGATTACGGGCTACTCCGAACAGACCGAAATAGACTCTCTGTACAAAATCCTTCAAGAAGCTGCCACCTTATTTTATACCAATCAATTAGGCTGGTCTAACAAACAACGTGCTGCTATTGCCCTCATCAGTAGTTACTTTAATACCCATCGTATGATCACTGAATATGCTGCCAAAGGATATTTGCAAAGCAAATAATTATTACACATATAAATACACATTGTGTACACATATTTATGCATACAACCATCTATCTTGCTGCTGGCTGCTTTTGGGGAGTCGAAGCATACTTTCAAGCAATTCCTGGTGTCACAGATACTGAAGTAGGTTATGCTGGCGGTCAGACACCCAACCCTACCTACCAGCAGGTCTGCACTGGAGCTACTGGACACGCCGAAGTAGTGAAAATCACCTTTAATGCAAGCCTCATATCTCTACAAGACATTCTTCTCCACTTTGAACGAATGCATAGCCCAACCTCTCATAATAGACAGGGAAATGATATTGGATCACAATATCGCTCTGCTATTTATACGACTTCTTCTGAAGATCTCAAAGCTGCCCAAAACTGGAAAACAGACGCTAAGTCTCGATATACAGACACTATATATACCAAAATATCTCCGCTCGATACTTTTTATCCAGCGGAAGAGTACCATCAAGATTACCTCAAAAAACATCCTGGAGGATATTGTCATATTGATCTATCCCTAGTAGATCAACCACTACCATAACGGTATCTCGTTCTAAACATACATCAAACAAAGGAGTAAAGTACCCCAACACGGATTTACTTTTTATTTAACAATGTCTCTAATTGAAAGACTACATTTTGGACGTGAACAAAAGCTTCATAGGGAGAGGAAAATGGCATATTCCTTTTCTTAGAATAATGAGCTGGATCAAGATAATACAAAAAATCTCGATGCATCACATAAAAAAGATTCCGCATCAAAGGATCATCATCAATATGTTCATCTTCAGCATGTTCTTTTCCTAATATAAAAGTAGCATATTCCCATAACCGTACCACAGCTTGCTGAAGATCATTATAATATTGCACAGGTCGTTCTTCTGGGATACGAACAGCACTTCTTTGAATAGAAGGGGTTCTGATATCGGTAGCAACTCGTGATGACTTGAGCCCGATTTCCATTGATATTGTCTTTACCAAAGCTTCTGGATTTTTAGAAACCTTAGTATTCATCATATGAAAAAGAAGACGTTGTGGGTAATACAGAATTTCTATTCCAACATTATCTTCTTCTTCGATCCAAGTAACTTTACCTTTGTGAAACCGTCTAAACTCCCGTAGATTTGTTTCATAACATATTGCTCGCTTCTGTTTTTTAGTTGATATAAACCTTCTCACAGAAGTTCCCTGAGTCAAACGTTCAAGAGGTAAAGCCCGAAAAACCAACGGTATATACACAGCAGTACTTTCAACACCAAGGTGTTTTTTGAGACTCTTTTGAGTTCCCTCTATCTCGTCTTTCCACCAATCAAGATAATACAAACTTAGGTGACTCGTCCCCCAATACGCATCCATTACACAGTAGAGTAACTGTTTTTGAATCATATCTTGTAACACCTGATAAAAAACAGGATGTTCCTGAGCGACAAAGTCTATGAAGTGCCCCGTGATAATAGTGGCTATCCGAATTTCGTGATTTAATAAAAATGTGTATAACGGAAGGTATAAGGTATCAATATGACGTATCCAGGTTTCTCGACTAAGAGACTTATCTACAATTGGTGAACGTGGTTTTTCAAGAATATCTATCAATGGACGAGATGGATATGAATGAATCAAAGAAAGTGATGTCAATACTGGATATTCTAATAAAAACTGGTGATTACTATTTTCGAGAGCCATAGATTAGATATTAGCAATAATTTTGGCCACTTCTTGAGACCAATTATGATCCTTTAAATCCTCTGTTTGTCGTTTTAAGAGATCATTTCGTGCTTTTGGATCATGCAAAAAATGAAGAATAGTATTCGCAAAGGCATCTGTGTCATGATAAGCAAATACAGGTGTTGAAGGAACCACACCAATAAAACCACTAGTATCTGAAGCAATAGCAGGGACGCCTGAGCGAATAGCTTCCAGAGCTGTCAGTCCAAATGGTTCACTTGGGGAAGGCATTACAAATAATTGACAGGTTTTGTATAACTGCTTTTTTGCATCTCCATTGACCCAACCAGTAAATACAACTTGACGCTCCAATCCTCTTTTGGCGACTTCTTCAATAATTTGCGGAAGAATATTTCCATTGGGAGTTCCGTCACCAGCAATAATAAACCGAACTTGAGGATCAACCTGAGTAATCCGAGCTGCAGTATCTATTAAGAAAAAAAGTCCTTTTTGGGGTGTAACTCTCCCAATAAAAAGAATGTTTTTACCTGCATCAAGATCCTCATAGCCTTTTGTCTCTGGTTCAAAAGTAATATCATTAAAGACTGTAAAAATTTTTTCTGCATCGATATCATACTTTTCTATGAGAACCTCTTTTTGAACATCAGATACAACAGCAATTTTATCAGCAAGAGGAAAGCCATTTTTTTCTACAGAAAATATGGCTCGTGCTGTAGGATCACTCATAGATTCTCCTCCTGATCGATCTACTTGAGTCGAATTAATATGAAAATAAAAGGGTATATCAATACCTCGTGATTTTAACTCAAACAAAGCTGGGATTGACAACCAATCCATTCCATAAATCACATCTATCCTTTCCTGTTGTTCAATCCAGTCTGCAACAGCTTTTGCATAGGCTCGTGTGAGGGCAGGAGTATTTTGAGGATAGAGATTTTGTTGCGTATGTCGTCCTCGATACTGGCTATACAATGGAGGCCACCGAGAATATTGTTTTTTTACGTGTAACACAAATTCATTAAAGACAAAGTCTTCCAAGCCCTGAATGATAGGTTTTTGACGATAATATTTACGCACTTCTTTCGCAACGGAAATAATAGTATCTTGCGTAAAAGAATCTTCAGGAAGATCATGAGGCACAATCGTTTGAACTTGTGCTCCTTGTGTAGACAACTCATCCACAAGACTTTTTACCAACACTCCTAGTCCCCCTACCATCAGAGGTAAGATCTCCCAACTCAAGATAACAATATTTGGTTTAGCTTTACTCATAAGAAACTCTTATTTGTTCTCATTATACCATAGATTTCATTCTATATATATTGTTTGGTATAAATAGATTCTAAATTTTTTAGTAATCGAGAAAATATGAGTATACAGGCCTGACACTACAGTTCAGCGTTCTCTCGAGAGAGGAGGGGGATACATACTCTGCTTTGTAAAAAATTTATTGCGCTAAATGCCTTGTGTCTGAGCGTCTCATATCCAGTACTTGGAGTTGTAAAAAAGCTTCTATGATATACTATATCTAACTAATATATATATATAACTATGCCTCCATCTTTGATTACAATCGTAGGTCCTACTGCTACAGGAAAAACTGATCTCAGTATCGCACTTGCTCAACAATTATCAGGAGAAATCGTCTCGGCTGATTCACGTCAGATCTATCGAGGCTTTGATATTGGTAGTGGGAAAGTCTCATTATCTGAAATGCACAATATTCCTCATCATATGCTGGATATCCGCGATGTGTGGCAAGGATACTCTGTGGCTGAATTTCAAAAAGAGGCCACTCAGCATATCCAAGAAATTTCTCAACGAAATAACATACCTTTTCTGGTTGGAGGAACAGGACTGTACATTGATGCAGTAATACAAGGATACCAGATACCCGAGATCCCTCCTAATCCTCATTTACGAAAAAAGCTAGAACAAAAAACTCTTACTGAACTCCAACAAATGCATCAATTAGTAGCCAAAGGTGAATCTCTCAATCCATCAGACAGCCAAAACCCTGTACGACTGATCCGCAAGATTGAACAAGCTATGTCAGGCTCCCCACTCCCCTCTAAAAAGACAGAGCCTCTATGGAATAATTGCATTATTGGACTTACCGCATCCCCAACTACTCTCCGAACCCAGATTAGCAAGCGAGTCCAGCAACGACTCGAATTAGGTGCTATTGAAGAAGTACACCATCTTTTGGAAACACTCACACAGCATATGAGTGTGCCCGCAGCCCATAAAAAACTAACAACCTTTGGATTAGGTACTGTAGCTATTTTCGACTATCTTCAAGGAACGATTTCTTATGAATCCCTGCAGAAGCAATATATCACAAAGGAATATCAGTACGCTAAGCGTCAACTGACTTGGTTTAAAAGAAATCCTGAGATTCATTGGATAGACATCGAAAAAGAGCCTGTTGTTGAAGAGAGCATTCAACAAATCAAATATACTTTTTCTGTTGCATAACCACCTCCTCTTTGCTATACTGATCCTGTACCATTATCGTATATAGTACGTGTAACGTATGAAATTATTCCTCTTATTTGGTCCACACGCTGTCGGTAAAATGACCATTGGACAAGAACTCGAAAAGATCACTGGACTTCCGCTATTTCACAATCATATGACTATTGATATAGTGGCGCCATTCTTTTCATATAGCAACCCTGAAGGGAAACGTTTAGTAAATCTTTTTCGCCAAGAAATCTTTACCACTATGGCACAGAGTGATCAAGCTGGTATGATCTTTACCTATGTTTGGAACTTTGATGTACAAGATGACTGGGATTACATAGAAAATCTACGACAACTCTTCGCCAACCAAGGCGCTACCGTATACTTCATTGAACTCGAGGCCTCACTTGAGGAAAGACTCCAGCGAAACCGTCATCCTCACCGACTTCATCACAAGCCGACAAAAAGGGATCTGACTTTTTCGGAGAAGAACCTACGAGAGTCAATGATAGAGCATAGACTCAACTCAGAGCCTGGAGAAATCACCTATGATAATTATATCCGCATCAATACTACGAATATCACTCCGAAAGATACTGCTCTCAAAATAGCACAAACCTTTTCATTGTAAATAATCTAAAGGTAGCTCATTCAGATAATAGGATTCGTATCAGAGTCCTATTTTTTATTGAGCGTTTTGTTCTTCTGTACGACGCTTTGCTCGGTTATTCAACACATCGTATATTGCTACCCCGAATCGCCAGAGAACCACTCCCACAGAAAAGACAAAGGTTACCAGTGACAATTGAGGAAGAAGAATACTACCATCTTCAATATAGATAAAGAAATTATGTATATATCTCCACCATTCTTCTAACCTGATCCAAGCAATGTGAATTAAAGCCAACAAAAAGGCAGTGTAAGAAAGATATCGAATGGTCTTTCGCCATCGCTTGGAACCCAACTTTCGAATCGCCCAAATCTCAGAAATCTCCATACAGACTGCCAAAACATACAATGACAAGAGTCCTGCGAGAAAGGACGGCCACTCTGTTCGGAGTAAATGAGGATTTGGTAACAAATAGAGAATTGTAGCTATTTGACCATGTACCAAAACATAATAAAACCCAATAATTCCTAACTGTTTACGATAATGTAAAAACTTATCATATCGATTCCAAAATTTAGCAATATTTCCTAATAATAAAGATATGGCAATCAAAATTAATCCTGCATGCGTCACACCTTTCACAAAAAACTCACGCATACTCATAGGATTCGGACTCACTAAGCTATGATACAAGCCAAAAAAGATGATGAGTGGCACACTAAACCATAGAACATCATGCCAAGGATTTTTCTTTTTTAGTTTCGCTAGAGCCATATTTTATTTAATTATTGTATTGATATACTTAGTATACGAAATTGTATGGTTGATGTCTAGGTACTCCCCCTGTTACTAGGAGAAAGATACCGTTCTTTCAATCTTCATTTACTCTGATAACAATACTTTTTTTGTCTTTTTTACAGAGTCTTGTAAATGAAATTTTTCTAGTCGCTGTTTGCCCTGCTCAATCCAGACGTTACGTGTTTCAGGCTTATCTAAGAGAACTTTAACAACACGTACCCACTGAATCAAATGTTCTTCTCCATCAATAGGTAAACTTCTCGTCGCATCCCCTCCAATTTCTGGTAAGCTTGAACTATCTGAGGTAATTACAGGTACTTCAGCTTGAAAGGCTTCCAAAATTGGATACCCGAATCCTTCATACCAAGAAGGAAAGAGAAACACTTCTGCATTATGATAGAGATAATCTCGTTCTACTTCATTTACAAACCCGACTTCGATGACATCATGACTATGAGGAGACTTTTGAATGCGAGCTTGAATATCTCGATACCCAAACCCTTCCTTTCCGGCCAGAATCAACTTCAAATCAGGATAGTCTTTTTTCAGTTCATCAAAAATATCGATGGTCATTTCTACATTTTTGCGAGACTCTTTACGACCAATCCAAAAGAGATAGGTATACTGAGAAAGCTGTTGAATATAATTACTCAACACATCATCACTCTCTCTCCGAACATCAATTCCTGAGTGAATTACAACCACTTTATCTTTTGATATATTATACTCTTGAGTCAAATCATTCTTGGTAGATTCAGAAGGAACAATTACGGTCTTCGCCCATTTTGCTGAGAGTAGAGTAAATACTGCTAAATGCCAAAATCGTAAAAATGAGTAGGCTTGTGGAAAAGCCTCATATTCCAAGCCATGAATCACAGGATAACTCTTCTTGGGGTGCCACAGAGGCAATATACTTGCAGGGGTATAAAATACGTCAGGGGTATCTTTTCGCAGAGCCAAAGAGAGCCCAAACAAGGTCCACCCTCTTACTGGCCAAGAAACAATTCGTTGTGTGATATGAGGATGTGCATCGAGAATCTCTTGAGGAAGTTCTTCCTGCGTGTATAAAAAGATTGTGTGCTCTTCTTCTAACTGAGTGAGCAACTCAGTTACCATTTCATAAGCATATTTCTCGGTACCAGTTTTGGATCGAAGATTGACTTTAGAAGCATCAATAGCAATTTTCATATTGTAATATTATCTTTTGTGTTGAGACAGAATTCTTTTATATTTATCGAGACTATCCAGCATAATTCCTGTACCTTTAGCTACGCAATACAAAGGATCTTCTGCAATAGTACACGGAACCCCAGTCGATTTAGCAATTAATTGGTCAATATTTTTAATCAAAGCCCCTCCCCCAGTAACCAAAATTCCTCGTTCAATAATATCACTTGAAAGTTCGGGTGGTGTATCTTGCAGAACATTTTTGATAGTCTGAATCATTTCTCTTAGTTCATTTTGCATAGCAATCGTCACCTCTTCTGAGGTAATGGTAGCATTTTTGGGAAGTCCCGTAACGACATCTCGCCCTCGGATATCCATCGTATCGGACTCAATAGGGAGCGCACTCCCTATTCTTTTTTTAATATCTTCCGCGGTTTGCTCTCCCACCGAGATACCATATTTTTTCTTCATATGCTGAGCAATTGCTTCTGTCAATTTATCCCCCGCTACTCGTGCTGAGGCATAGGCTACAATTCCTCCTAGGGCAATTACTCCAACCTCTGTTGTCCCCCCTCCAATATCTACCACCATTGACCCAGATGGAATATCAATAGGAATTCCTGCCCCCAAAGCGGCCAAGATTGGCTCTTTTACCACATACGCATTCCTGGCACCGACATTCATTGAGACTTCAATTACGGCTCTCCGTTCAGTAGAAGTGATCGAAGCTGGAACAGACAAAATGCAATCTGGTTTAAAAACACGTACCCGTCCACTCACCTTATTAATGAGATAGGATATTAGCGCTTCTGTCATTCGATAATCCGCAATGACTCCGTCTCGAATCGGACGTACGGCTTTAATCCCATCAGGAGTTCTTCCAATCATTTCTCGGGCTTCATTCCCCACCGCTAAAATACGGTTATCATACAGATCCACCGCTACGACTGAAGGTTCATTTACTACAACTCCTTTCCCAGGAATGAACACTAAAACATTTGCTGTTCCTAAATCAATTCCAATACGTCGTGCCATACCATTATTCTCTTTAACTCTATTTTAGTATATCCTAAAATCAGAATTCTTTCCATTACATCACACTTATTTGTAAATCTATAAAAGATATCAAACCTCAATCCCTAATTTCCGCAAATCTGATCGTATTGCTCGAGCGGTAGATCCACTTTTGACCATTCCGAGCCAATCACGACTGGGCTTTTGTTTTTTGTCGGTAATAATTTCGACGACATCGCTGTTTTGCAGGGCGTATGAGAGTTTCACGGGATGTCCGTTGACCTTAGCCATCACTGCTTGGCGTCCAATATCGTGATGAATTCGGTAGGCAAAGTCTAATGGAGTCCCATCACGAGGCAAACTAATGGCATCACCTTTGGGAGTCATTACAAAAATCTGATTCTGAAACAAATCAAGCTTCACGTATTTGAGATATTCTTCTTCCGTCAAATCTTCTTTTCCGAGATCTACCAACTCTTTGATCCATTTTAAGCGATCGGAATCAAGGAAGGTGAACTCTTCAAAGTCAGCCTTTTGTTTATGAGACCAATGAGCGGCCACTCCGTACTCGGCGTATTCATGCATTGCTTCAGTACGAATCTGAAACTCAAAGGTAATCTTTGATACAGGATCAATTAAGGTTGAATGAATACTTTGATAACCGTTTTCTTTTGGTTGGGAAATATAATCTTTGACGCGTCCTTTGACTGGTTCAAAGTAGCCATGTAAGGCAGATAAGGCGTGATAACAATCTTCGACTGTCTCTGTAATAATCCGCAAGGCAACCAAATCATATACTTTATCTAGGCTGTTTTTCTCCTGCATTTTTTTATATAAGGAGTAATACTTCTTAGCTCGTCCATACA
>PXDG01000172.1 GCA_003565105.1 Parcubacteria group bacterium
AGATACTACGAAATATCCTCCTTTTCAAAGGAATCTTGACCATTTTTTAAGAAATTCTATTCTCACATAAGGGAGATTAAACCTGTCTCCGATTGGGATCTCTGTCGCTATAGGCTCCTTGGAAACCCACGGTTTCCAACGTTCAAGATAAGCCTTGTCTAGTGAGAAAGACACGTTAGACACTTAAAGACTCTTCTTCGACTACTTTAATAATTTCTTGGGCTAAAGAACGGTAAGCAAAAGCTCCTTTTGATAATCCTGAATAAGCATGAATCGGTTGTCCAAAACTTGGAGCTTCTGAAAGACTAACATTTCTGGGAATAACCGTACTAAAAACATATCCTGGAAAGTGTCGACGGACTTCCTTTGATACGTGATGAGAGAGGCGGTTTCTTCGATCATGCATTGTCAATAAAGCTCCCAACAGCGCAAGGTTTGGCTTTAGGTTTTGGGAAACCAACTGAATAGTTTCCAGTAATTGTCCTAATCCTTCTAAGGCATAATACTCACATTGCACAGGTATCATAACTCGATCAGCAGCCACAAGACCGTTCAAAGTCAACAAACCAAGACTCGGAGGCGAATCAATGATAATAAAGTCATACAAAGGAGATAACGCTTGCAAGCGTTTATGGAGAATAAACTCTCTCTCGGGATGGTTTACAATTTCGACTCCAATTCCAGCGACATCAGGAGAACCAGCAATCAAGTGTACATTTTTATAATCAGTCTTGGTAAGACTCTCTTCTAATGGAGTAGATTCATCCATCATTAATTCATACAACCCTTTCACTTGGAGTGGATCTATTCCCACGCCACTACTGGCATTACTTTGAGGATCTAAATCAACCAATAGTACATTTTTGCCTAATTTACCAAGATACGCTGCGACATTAACACTTGTCGTAGTTTTTCCTGTTCCTCCTTTTTGGTTGGTAATCGTAACTATCATAGTGGTAATTCATAAGATGCTTCAATCCATTCACTTAATTTTTTGGTATCGCTAAAGCGAAATCCTCCAATGGGAGACTGCATTACAACAATTCCAATTGGTCGATCTTGCACTACTATTACACTGGCTAATGTCTCTAAGGCATCATAGGTAAATCCCGTTTTCCCACCTTGAAGATTTGGCAAGTCTCCCACTAATTGATTAGAATTGCGTAAGACCACTTCCCGTCCAGACTGACTTACTGCAACAACCTGATCTTGCCTCATAATCTCCCAAAATTCAGGATATTCACTATACACATAATCTAATAACTTCATAATATCAGCCGCGGTACTGTATTGTCCATCTTGATCTAATCCATGAGGATTCACAAATTTACTTTGATTCATATCCAGTAATTGTGCTTTCTGATTCATTTTTTCCATAAAGAGTTCGGGATTACCTTCTCCAAAATGTTCAGCCAAACGTGTTGCAGCAATATTATTGGAAGGAAGTAACAACCCCCGAATGAGGTCTTCGATTGTAAAAGATTCTCCTACTAGAAAGGCATTACTCCCATACGTGTTCGCTGCACTCTCTGTCATAGGTATCCATTCATTTGTTCCCCACTGATACTCATCCATTATAGTCACTGCTGTGAGTAACTTGGTAATACTGGCTAACTGATATCTATCGTAACTATTTGCTTCATACAGTATTTGCCCTGTTTCTAGATCTTGTATGAGCGCTACTGAGGCTTCAATTTCAGGTTCTGGAATCGTTTCTTGACGAGGAAAAAACTGAATTGGTAAGATTTCAGTACTAATAGAAAGCACCTCATCCATAGAGCGCTCTTCCATACCATCTACGGGCAAATTGTGAATAATCCCAAATTTAGAGGATTGCATATCCTGAACAGAAACAGCATTACTTCCCTGATGAATGCTCATTGTGAGTAAAAAGATAATTAAAATGAATGTAGCGAATATATATTTCATTTTTCTCTGGTGAATGTATTTTTATTATACCGTATTATCCCAGGAGTCACAATGTGAATCAACGATATTGCGGTGCTTCCACCACGACTCGAACGTGGATTAGAGGCTTAGGAGTCCCCTGTTCTGTCCTGTTGAACTATGGAAGCAATGGTATTAAGTATAGAGGATTTAATAAAAAATTTCAAACCCCTAGGACGCGGAGTAGTTGCACTCCCCATGCTTGCAGATATGGTCGTGAGTATCGAAAGCGTGGATTTTTGACAGTAGCTGCTCGAACGATAGCATCTACAATTGAATCAAGCTTCCTTTCTTCAATAAAATCAAATTGCTTAAGATCTTTGATAATACCTTGCTCCATTTCAGAATAAAATGGGGAATCGGGCTCAATATATTCTCGCCGGGAGGTAACCATCCGTTGATTAAATCCTGTATGATAGGCTCCTGGTTCGACTACTGATACAGAAACCTGAGAATGAATCGTTTTTAACTCTTTGTATAAATCATACATACCTGCAGATAAAGCAAATTTTGTCATTCCATAGGAGGCAAAAAATGGCAAGGGGATTCGTCCAGCAATCGAACTTATTGCGATAATTCTTCCTGTATCCCGAGAAAGCATTTGTGGGAGGATAATCTGATTTATCTCCCAAATCGCAAACAAATTTACTTCAAAGTTTTCTCTAATCTTAGATACGGGAACATCAACAAGAGATCCAGTATAAGCAATTCCTGCATTATGAATCATTACTTCTATTTCCTTGTCACGTAATGTTTCTCTATCTTCAGAATTTGTGACATCTAGCTTCCATATAACAAGTTCAAGATTCTGATCTTTTGATTCTTGCTCTAGAGCCTCAGCTTGAGTTTGCGTTTCTGTAGGAGCAAATACGGTGTGGCCTTGCTTTGCTAAAGCAAAAGCGGTTGCTTTTCCGATACCGCTTCCTGCTCCTGTAATACATACATTACTCATACCAAATCTACAGTCATCTTAAATATCCAGATTTTCAACACTCCGTGCTCGTGACTGAATAAACTTTCTTCGAGGAAGAACCTCATCTCCCATCAAGACATCAAATACACGATCAGCGTGTGCAGCTTCTTCTATAGATATTCCTTTGAGTACCCGGGTCTTCGGATCCATCGTAGTTTCCCACAATTGTTCTGGGTTCATTTCTCCAAGTCCCTTGTATCTCTGTACGTTGATTTTAGTACTCTTATCATCAGCATCCCACTTGTCCATAAGCACATTTTTTTCTTCATCAGAAAAAACATATTCGAATTGTTTTCCTCGAGAGATTTTATATAACGGAGGTTTTGCAATAAATACGTGACCTTCTTCAATCAAAACACGGAAATACCGAAAGAATAGAGTTAAAATCAAAGTCATAATGTGAGCACCATCAACGTCGGCATCAGTCATAATAATGATTTTGTGATATCTGAGACGCTTAATATCAAAGGTTTCTCCGATAGAGGTTCCCAAAGCAATCACCAAAGACTTAATTTCTTTGGAAGCTAACATTCGATCAAGTCGAGCCTTTTCCACGTTCAAAATTTTTCCACGAAGGGGCAAGATGGCTTGATATTCTCGTGATCGTCCTTGTTTAGCAGACCCACCAGCGGAGTCTCCCTCCACCAGATAGAGCTCACTCTCTTCTGGACGCTTACTCGAACAATCAGCAAGTTTTCCTGGAAGAGTCATTCCTTCCAAAGCTCCTTTTCGAATAACAGTATCACGAGCTGCTTTCGCTGCTTTTCTAGCCTTTGCTGCTAACAAAGAGTTTTCAATAATAGCCTTTGCATCACTAGGATTTTGGTCAAGAAAATCACTCAGTGCTTCTCCAAAAATCTGATCTACGGCACTTCGTGCTTCGACTGTTCCTAACTTTTCTTTCGTCTGCCCTTCAAATTGAGGAGAAAGAGGTGCTTTCAACTTAATAGAAATCACGGCTACCAACCCTTCACGGGTATCATCTCCAGTGAGATTTTCTTCTTTATCTTTCAAAATACCTTTTTTTCGAGCATAATCATTCAAAACGCGCGTTAAAGCAGTTCTAAATCCCGTAACATGAGTTCCTCCTCCTGGAGTGATAATATTGTTAACAAAGGATAATTCATTTGACTGTAAATCTCGGGAATATTGAAAGGCAATCTCTACTAAAATGTTATCTTTTTCTTTGTTACAATAAAAGGCATTGGCGTGACGAGGCTCTTCACCATGGAAGAGATAATCCAAATATGATACGATTCCACTATCAAAGAAAAAGGTATAATCCATCAGATCTTCCTGCTTTCTATGATCATTTACAATAATCTTGGTTCCTTTGGTTAGATAGGCTTGAGAACGAAGGTATGTATGAATTTTCTCTTTATTAAAGCTAGTTTCTGGAAAAATTGATCCATCTGGTTCAAAAAGAACCATTGTCCCATTTTCGTGATCAGTTTTTCCAACTTTCTTCAATTCCGTAAGAGGGAATCCTTTGGAATATTCTTGGATATACTCAAATCCATCTTTATATACTGTGACTTTTACATAAGTTGATAATGCATTAACTACAGAAATACCAACTCCATGTAATCCACCAGATACTTGATACCCGCCTTTACCAAATTTACCACCAGCATGAAGCTTAGTCATAATTGTTTCAAGCGTTGAAAGTCCTGTTTTTGGATGCACATCAACAGGAATTCCTCGCCCATTATCAGTAACTTGAACTCTGTCATCAGGAAGCAGAATAACTTCAATCCTGTCACAAAAACCTCCCATAGCTTCATCAATAGAGTTATTGACAATCTCCCAAATCAGATGATGAAGTCCTTCTGGCCCTGTGGAACCAATATACATTCCTGGTCGTACACGTACTGGTTCGAGACCTTCAAGAACATCAATGTGTTCTGCAGAATATCCACTTGCTGGTTGTTGTGTTTTTGCCATATCACGTATTACTAATCTATTCTTTACTTATTATACAATATCAACGGTGTTTTTGCTAATGGAGGTTTCAGTCCAAGGACTCCGAATACTTATACTTCTGTCTATTTCTTCTCTGTTGTCCGAAACAATAGCTATCCAGACACGAAGCCCTCCCTTTATACCTCTTCCAAAGAAACCTGTTCCATTCCTTTCATTGCCTGATTAACCTCCTCATCAGAAAGTGAGCGATTATTATGACGAAATTGAATGTGAAAGGTATAATGTACCTGTCCATCTTTTTCGAATTGATCGACAAATTGAATACTTACACACTCTTTAGGAGCCACGTTACTAAGTGCATCTTGAACGGACTTAGCGGGAGTTCCAACAGGGAAGGTGAGTGTTAAATCTCGCTTCACCACTGGGTATCTATCGATAGGAGTGTATTTTTCAGCAGTATACGTACCGTGATTCAATAGAGCAGGTAACGACACTTCTAACGTAAGGTATTCACGAGACAATTGTCCTATTGATGAATCTCCATACATAATTTTAGCACCAGAAGAGTTCAGCTGAAGATCAAGTTGAGTCACATCCAATCCTATCACCAAGAGCGCCTTGACAAAGTCAGAATACAAACGCGTAAGATTCTGATCTGTTGAGTTGTCTTTCGTAGCAAAAGTCATTGCAAGGTGCATCTCTTCTATACTTCCGAAAACATTGCCAATTTCAAATATAGCGACATCACCAAATCTCATCTGATTATTACGACGGGTAATAAATAAAGCTGGAGATAACTGTTCTCGAAGATATGGAAGATTCTTATCTAGCGGATTGATCATTTGGTATGTACCAGGAATATCAGTGTATGGATAATTCATTACCTCGGAGTATCTATGTGTGACGAGTGCCTCAGAAAGCAACCTCTTCAGTTGAAAGAGTGGGTCATGCTGAGGTATACGAAAGCTAATATCTAAGGTTGTAGGAATTTTGTCATATCCGTAAAGTCGAGCAACTTCTTCAATATACTCTTCTGGAGTATGCAGATCTAGTCGCCAATACGGAGCTATAACTTTATGCTTATCTCCCCCTCCAAATCCAGCTGATTTAACCTCTCCTCCAATTCTTTTTAATATACTCACAATTTCAGTATCAGAAATATCAACTCCAATGTACCGACGAACATAATCAAAAGAGAGTTCAGTCGATGTCTCGGCGCCCTTACAACTCCCCGACTCATAATATTCGCCTATTGCTAATTTAGCTTCTTTGAGATACCAAGCTACTCGTTCAAGAGCTTCTTTGGCTAACTCTTTTGGAACACGACGCTCAAATCTCTTGGCTGCCCCAGTAAGCAACTTCAGTCTTCGTGCTGTTTTTCGAATCTGCGCTGAATCAAAAATTGCACTTTCAATCATAATTTGCTTTGTTCCATCATCTACAGCAGAATCTTTGGCTCCAATAATACCAGCTAAGGCCAGAATCTTTTCGGTATCACAAATGACAATATCTCCAGCATCTAAATGGATCTCATTATCATCAAGATCAATAAACGTTTCATCTTGCTTGGCTTTTCGAATAGTAATCGTCTTTCCAGAAATTTTTTCAGCATCAAAGATGTGTACGGGTTGCCCAACCTCTTCCATAATGTAGTTCCCCAAATTAATAGCGGGATTTGTTGCATTATATCCGAGAGACTCTAATGTATACTTCACAGACTCATCTCCTGTATACGAATCAACCTGAACGTACAAATCAATCCGATAATTATCTTGACTATACACATTGGAATCAAATTCATAGGAACTCAAACCATTGATGTGGAGCAATGAATAATATTCGCAAATATCTTTATCTCGTTTGATAGAATATCCTTTAGACACCTTAGGAAGTGATTCTATTTCCAACTTCTTCAAAGGGACTTGAATCACCGTAGCTAATTCTCGGGCTATTCCATAAAATGACATTGAGTCAGAAGCTCGGGTTCCTAATCCCTTATTATCAAGTTCAATAATAGACTCATCTAGGTGAAGTAACTCTACAACAGATCTTCCGACCTTCGTATTTGGATGAAGAATATAAATACCAGAAGCATCTCCTTGCAAACCAAGTTCTTTTCGAGAGCACAACATACCATACGAATCTTGTCCTCGGATCTTGGTAGGTGTTATTTCAATCCCTCCTGGAAGCTTTGCTCCTTCAAGAGCAGTCGGGACTTTATCCCCAACCTTAATATTTGCAGCACCACAAACAATAGATACAAATTGAGATCCCCCAATATGAACCTTCACTAATTTCAATCGATCAGCATCAGGATGAGGTTCAATCGTTCGAATCTCTCCTACAATTACATTTTGGATAGCTTGGCCAGGATTATATACTTGCTCAACTTCATAACTGTACTGACTCAAGATAGCTCCAACCTCTTCGGCGGAATATTTGAGTTGGGGAATATATTTTTTAAGAACAGAGTAGGGTACTTTCATACGTCGTAGTTAGTTTTTTTGAATTCCAAGTTGATACACAAAGCGTAAATCTCCTGAGTGAATATAACGAATATCATCGAGTCCTGTAAGCAACATCACGATTCGCTCAATTCCCATTCCGAAGGCAAATCCTTGCACAGCAGGATCAGTAATATTCCCTGCTGCCAATACAGATCGGTGAACCATCCCCGCACCTGCTATTTCTAACCATCGGTTATTAAATTTCACATCAATTTCAAAGCTCGGCTCAGTAAACGGGAAATGACTTGGACGCAAACGAATCTCAATTTCTTGATCAAATAATTTTGAGAAAATTTCTTTAATGACTCCTTTAAACGTAGCTATACTCGTAGTAGTATCAACCATAAGCCCTTCAATTTGATGGAATGTCGTCTCATGTGTAGCATCAGTAGATTCATACCGATACACTCTTCCAGGGGCAACAATTCGTATAGGAGGTTTCGTCTTTTCCATATGACGTATCTGCACAGGAGAAGTATGAGTACGGAGTAGACTCTTTTGGCTATCTGTCGAACTCACCCAAACGGTATCCCAAACATCTCGAGCAGGATGTTCATCAGGAATATTCAAGGCATCAAAGTTGTAATATTCTGTTTCAATCTCAGGACCAGTGACTACACTAAATCCAAGAGACCCAAGAATATCTTGCAACCGAAACATAGTCGCCGTAACTGGAGAGAGGTGACCTACTTCTTGAGAAAGTTGATCTAATGAAGGGGGGATAATATTAGGAAGATCTTGACTGGTGTTACTTGCTACAGACTTATGATTTTGTTGATTGAGAGATTCTTCAATTTCCTGTTTCAATTGATTCAGTGCCTGACCAACATTCCCTTTTTGCTCGGGATCTACCATAGGAAGATGTTTAAATAATTGAGCTACCTTACCTTTTCTTCCTAAATACTCTTGCGCTAATACTTCAGGTTCTGAAGTAGATAGGCGCGATTGAAATTCAGTTGAGGTATTTTGTATTTCTTGGAGAATATCCATATCGTTTATGTTATGATTGTAGATTCCTGACTGAGGAAGTAATACTCTAATAATAATATAACTAAGGTTAAAATACCAGCACTAAATACGTTCCAAAGCAATAACCCTTGAAGTGAGAGTTGGATTCCTGTTACTAACGCTAAAAAGAACCCTTGTCGTTGAGAGCGAATAAATGATTTCATTGAATGCTTTCCAAAAAAAAGTGTCCGCATCCAATACAGAAGCAATGTCACAGCTCCCCACACAAATACCATTAAAGCAACAATAAAGGCTACTAGAGCTGTATTAGGATTCTGGGTTACATCTACAGACACCAACAAATACGCAACTCCAGCTCCTCCAAGGAGAATTGCTAAGGTGTTGATAATGAGAAATCCCGTTTTCATAATATATGTATTTGGCAGAACTATTGATATTACATTTAGACACACTCACACAATACGTATTTATTTAGAAGTATCGTACTGAGCAGCTCCATTCCGAATAATAGTTTGGGCTTCAAGCTTATCTCCAAAACCACTGATCTTTACGTGTTCATATTTCCCAGGCTCAAGCTTTTTATAATCTCCCATAAAGAGCTCAATTTCCTGTTTGAGATGCGTCTCAACATCCGAGATATCTTGGATATGTGCCAATCGAGGATCAAGTTTGCTCACAGGGGCACAAATCACTTTGTAATCTTCTCCCGCTTCATCATGCATTCGCAAGACTCCTACTGGTCGGACTTTAACCACACATCCTGGGAAGGTTGCACGAGTTGCTAATAAGATCACATCCAGAGCATCTCCGTCTCCTCCGTGTGTTTGAGGAATGAATCCATATTCAAAGGGATAGAGTAACGGGGAATAGAGCGTTCGATCCAGTTTAAAGTATCCTTTTTCTTCATCGTACTCAAACTTAGAAGTTGCATTGAGAGGAATCTCTACTACAACATTGAGTTCTTCAGGAAAAGCGTCTGATTGAGAAATATCTGTGTATAAATTCATATAAATAAAGAGTTACTACTTAGTAAGAACACTATTCTGATAGACGATCTTCATCTCCTTCAGTCGCTACTACAGATTCAGTAGGAGCATCTGAGGACACAGCATCATCTTCTGTTCCCATCACCAACTTTTCAGTTTCTTCCTGAGATGAAGGTTCTTCAACAGAGGATTCTACTTCTACAACAGGAGAGTTTTCATTTGCTGAATTTCCTACAGGAGAAACGGAATTAATTGTCACAGGATCAACAACCTGCTCTGTGGACTCATCCCCTTCTTGAGATTCTACAGGAACTTCTTGATCACCCTGAAGGTCAAGATTATACCCTGTCAACTGAGAGGCTAATCGTACATTTTGTCCACGACCTCCAATTGCCAAAGAGAGCTGATCTGAAGGAATAATTAATTGTGCTTTTTTCTCTTCTTCGTTAATGGAGACATTCAGAACTTGTGCAGGCGCTATAGCAGCTTGAATGTAACTATTGATATCTTCTGAATATTCAATAATATCAATTTTCTCTCCACCAAGCTCACCAATAATGGTTTGCACTCGGGTACCTCTCTGTCCGACACAAGAACCTACAGGATCAATACCTTCTCCATTAGACTTAACTGCAATTTTTGTACGCACTCCAGCGTCACGGGCAATCCCCATAATTTCAACTGTTCCCCCAAATATTTCTGGGACTTCCAGAGAAAAGAGTGTCTTCACAAAGTCAGTACTCTTTCGAGAAAGCAAAATATTAGGGTCTCTATCGGTTTCTTCTACACTCTGAATATAGAACTTATATCGATTCCCTACTCGATAGTTATCGGATCGTACTTGTTCAGATGGGAATAATAATCCCACGCCTTTTCCTAATTCGACGTATACAATCCCTCGGTCAGCACGCTGAATAGTACCCGTAACAATTTCACCAACGCGATCTTTATACTCTTCAAAAGCAGTAGATCGCTCAATTTCTCGAATTCGCTGCATCAACACTTGTTTTGCGGTTTGAGCAGCTACCCGACCAAATTCATCTCGAGGAGCAAGAAGCTCTACAACTTCTTCTCCTTCAGTGATATTAGGATGAGATTCTTGCGCTTCAGTAAGAGGAATATGTCGGTCAGGGTTAAAGCGAATCTGACGAGGATTTCCCTCTTCATCGAGATTTTCTTTATCTGTAATATAGCCTTCCTCATCTACAGTAACAACAAGCTTATGCTGGTAAATATCAAAAGCTCCCGTCTCTTTATTAAGATGAGATTTAATCATCTGAGACTTCTCTCCGTAGTCTTTCTTGTAGGCAGCAGCAATAGCCGACTCAAGTACATCGATTATTTTTTCTTCTGGAATATTCTTTTCCTCCGCTATTTGAGCGATAGCAAAGGTAAATTGTTTTGGATCTATCATATAATGTGATTTAATTGTAGGATTTTTTAGGACGAAAGGTTTGCATATATTCAGCAAACCCTTCAAACACTATCATCTCTAATACTAGTATACCAAAGAACAGTAATGGTAGTCAATTATTTAATCTATGACTACGCTCTATAACCCATATCGATGACGAGTAGCTTCGAAATTTTGTTG
>PXDG01000053.1 GCA_003565105.1 Parcubacteria group bacterium
GCGGATTCTCCTTGATAACTACTAAATCCCCCTCCGACTATCACCTTCCCATCTTCCTGGATACTCGTGGTCAAAACACTACCATTAAACCCTGAACCTGTATTAAAGCTACTATCCCTGCTCCCATCACTATTTAATCGCACTATATAATTCACAGATTCTCCTTGATAACTACTAAATCCCCCTCCGACTATCACCTTCCCATCTTCCTGGATACTCGTGGTCCAAACACTACCATTAAACCCTGAACCTGTATTAAAGCTGGTATCTCGACTCCCATTACTATTCAGTCGTATTATTCTGTTCACTTCTTGAATTCCATAATATATAAACCTACCTCCTATTATGACCTTTCCATCACTTTGAATCGCTGTGGTATAAACGTTATGATCAACCCCTACTGATGGCAGGACATCAAAGCTCGGATCTCTGTCCCCAGAAGCTAGTATTACCTCTGGATCTTCAGATGATGCTGGAGGATTGGTAGCGACTGGATTTACTTCAGCGCCTGGTGCATTCAAGCTTACCTGTCCGTTCTCAGGATTAATAGCTACCTGATAATTTCCTCCATTCGGGTCAGTCGGTATTTGGCTCAAATAACTTGGAATTAATAGGGAAAGATCTGTACAATCATCAATGTCAGGATCTTGTCCTTGTCCACAAATATCTTGATACGTTCCACTAAAGGCTCCTGGATAACTTCCTTCTCTCAAAAAATACTGCTCAATAGCCATATCCAGGGCGGTTAGGTCATCTTGCCTCTGACGATCACGCACAAGGCCTAACTGTCTCTGTGGATTAATTGCTATGATTACTATGGCAGCTAAAATCCCTATAGCGGCAACTACTAAAAGCACCTCCAGTAGGGTAAAAGCTTTGGGTCTTGGCTGTTGGTTTTTCATTAATATTTTCTTTATTAGTATACTAGAATAATAATATGTTTATATCTTTTTGTCAAAAAAGTGTACGCATTTTCCTAAGCCTCGATTTATCCCAAAAGAAAACAGGAAGGAGATATCTTCTTCCTGTACAATACTCCTATTTTTGATGGATATTGAGTGTTTTGCAGATATTTTCAATCAATAGAGTGACACTGTACCCTATAATGGTCAGTATGGCAATCATTATAACGGGGAGACTAAGAAAAAAAATCATACGCATCCCCAATAGTGAGCCAACCACAGCTATCACTACATATATCCCGTTCATCAAAATACCAATACTACCTCGTGATATAGAACTGCGAAACCAGATCATAGCCAAGACGATACTGAGCATCACAATAAAGCCATCAGGCCCCAATAGAATGAGACACAACGTATTGATAAACAAGCCAAGCAACACTTGAATATAGTTCACACAAATCCTCCATTCAGTACCACTATACAATATCATAATTTTATTTTACCTGCTACAATCCATAGTGGTGGTCAGTCCCCATCAACTTGACAATACAAATAATAATCTATATAGTATACCTACACTTACTAAGTAAACTTCCAAGCATCAGACACCCCCTGTCTGATGCTTTTCTATCTATATCTCAAACTACCTATCCTAGGGCTGGGTTATAGTAAAAAAATGGTTCTAAATTGGATATCACGTAACGTGGTAAACTTCCAAAAATTGAGACCATTGTATTACGCAGATAGCCACTACAATCGCAGCAATGATTTATTCCAACAAATGTTGGGTGAAACATTTGCCTATAGCAGTGGGTATTGAAAAGATATACCTCACTCTTCTGATAATTTAGCTAAAGCTCAACGAGCTAAATTCGAACTTATCAGAAAAAAACTCAACCTCAAAGCTGGTGACGTCATCATTAACTTTGGATCAGGGTGGGGCTCCTTAGAGAAGTATTTGGAACCATACGGAATTATCTGTATTGGAATTAATATTTCTGTCAAACAACTTAAGTTCAGCCGAAATGCATTCCAAGAATCAGAAAATATTCACTTTATTGAAGATAATCTGCTTTTGAGCAGTGATCCGTATCATCTTAAAGAGAGGCTTATTCTCGAACAATTTCAACAGATTCAATACGAATATCTTCAAGTGGCATATCTCGGGCATCAGTATCAGTAGTTCCGATTTCTTCAACAATATCCATCCCACCAACTACCTGACCAACATTAGTATGAGCTCCGTCGAGCCAGGGTGTTTCCTCAGCAGTTACGATAAAGAATTGTGAACCATTGGTATTTGGGCCAGAATTTGCCATAGCAAAGCTTCCTGATACAAGTGGTTGATCATTAAATTCATCTTCAAATTCAAATCCAGGTCCACCAGTACCAAATCGAGCTCGGTTAGCATCATTCTTTGAAAGAGGATCTCCTCCTTGAATCATAAAGTCTTCAATCACTCGATGAAAAAGAGTTCCTTCATAAAGGCCTTCACGAGCAAAATCTAAAATATTTCCTACTGTCACTGGGGATAAATCAGCAAAAAGTTCAATAGTAATGTCTCCTTTCGAAGTTTTCATCGTAATAATTGGTCGTTCGGTGGTCGGTATTGATTGTTCCATAATGGGTTTTTCAGTTTGACGAGTAATATCAGTGAATTGGGCATCGAGTATTTGTCTCTCTCCTTCCTGTACAAAGGTACGTGATACGAGAGAGCTTATTCCAAAGACAAAGAGAGTCAGTCCAAGGAAGAGGTAAATATATTGTTTCATAATGTGTATATATTCGTATTAATTCGACATTTATCTCTTTTATAGGTACAATGTAAATATACCGTATATGTTATTTAGTATATCGCAAAATCAAAAACCTGACAACATATGACATCTTCTCCATTCCTATCCTTCTTCATTGTATTACTTGCGGCTCTAATAGTCACTCAACTTTTTCAACGAATGAAAATCCCTTGGGTCGTCTCACTGATCATTGGTGGAGTGATTATTGGTCCCTATGGTCTTGGTATATTCGAACCAGATACGACAATTACTTTTTTTTCTAACATTGGTCTCATTTTTCTTATGTTTATGGCGGGGACAGAAACTCAGCTATCACATATGAAAGGATTGAAAAAAGAAATTATTTTAGTCGGTTTTTTTATTGCAATACTTCCCTTTCTTTCTGGAGTACTCCTTCTCAGAATCTTTCAGTATCCTTGGCAAACCGCCATCTTACTCGGAATTGTATTTATGTCTTCAGCTGTAGCTTTATTAGTACCGATGCTTCAAGAAAAAAATATTCTTGGAAGCGATTTAGGAAAAATACTGATTTCTGCAACTATGATTGTTGATGCGATTAGTCTAATACTTCTCTCCGTCTTTCTTCAAATTGTTCAACAAGATATCAGTATCATTCAACTCATTTCTTATCCTCTCTTTATTATTATCCTTTCATTTGCCGCCTGGATTATACCCCAATTAAAATGGCTTATATTTGATGGGAATGAACCAAACAACTCCCCAGATTTATTTGAAAAAGAGCTTCGATTTATTATTTTGACCTTAGTCGGTTTTGTAGTACTTTTTGAAGTAGCAGGGATTCATACTATTATTGCTGGTTTTTTTGCGGGAATGGTACTTTCTCAAATATCACGGAACGATTTACTCAAAGCAAAGCTCCATGCGATTAGTTACGGCTTTTTTGTTCCTGTATTTTTTGTTACTATTGGATCCGATATTGATCTCCGTATCTTCATTTCAGATATACAAACCATTGTCATTAGTTTAGCTATTATTATCAGTCTTATTGCCTCTAAAGTGCTTGGAGCTTGGATAGCAGGAAGAGCTATTCACCTTACAAATAAACAAAGTTTGTTCCTTGGATTTGCTTCTATTCCCCAATTATCGACTTCTCTAGCGGTAGCTATTCTAGGATTTAATCAAGGAATTCTTGATCAACAATTGCTTTCGGCAATTGTTGCTCTCAGTGTTGTTACCAGTATAATTGCTCCACTCATCATCAATCACTGGGCTACCGACGTCGTCCCTCAACAACTTGAATTTGAAAGTATTCCAGAAAATGATGATAATCATCAACAAAAACTATTATAATAACTATCTTTTGGAAAAATCCTAATGAAAATCTTTCGTACGAATGTGTCTCCGATACAATTTTTCAGTATAGACACTTCTTGTATGACTCTTCTTTGTAATCAAATAACTCACCAAACAAGCTAATCCTATAGGGATAGCAATATCCCATGACTGAGTTAACTCCATAATAATAATTGTAGCTGTCCAGGGGGCATGAGCGGCCGCAGCAAATACTGCTCCAATCCCAACAACTGCATAGGCGGAACTACCAGCTACCAAATTCGGAAAAAGCATTTGAAGAACTCCTCCAAATGCCCCTCCCAACATAGCTCCTAAATATAATGCAGGAGCAAAAACCCCTCCTGATCCACCACTCCCTAAAGTCAAACTGGTAGCAAGAAGATTTGCTACCAATAACGTAATGAGTAGTAACGGAAAGACGGACTCATTTAATACTTGCCCTATCGTAGCATAAAAGGAAAATCCTAATACTTGAGGAAATCCAAGAGCGATACACCCTACCAATAAGCCTCCTAATCCTGGCTTGATTACTTCAGGAATAGGTAAATCCATAAAGATATCTTCTGTAGCGTACAATAAATGAATATATACTGCTCCGACCACAGCGGCCAGTACTCCTAAAAGGATATATAACCCAAACTCCCAAAAGCTGACAATTTCAAAGGGGGGAATTCGAAAAATACTAGATCGAATACCTCCGCGAGGGAAACTAATAATACTATTCGCAAACACAGTACCAACCATAGAGGATACGAATAAGATTCCCAGATATCGTTTTTTAATTTTAGGGAACAAGACCTCCCAAGCAAAAATAACTCCTGCAAATGGAGCATTAAAAGTGGCACCTATCCCCGCAGAAGCTCCCGCAGCTAACAAGACCTTTACGTATTCAGGACGAAGACGAAATGCCTGACCTAATGACGAACCAAGAGCTGCTCCTATCTGGACAATGGGCCCTTCTCGCCCCGTTGATCCACCAGAAGCGATAGTAAGAGCAGATAACAGTGCTTTCGTAGGAGCAACCATTAACCGCATTTTTCCATTCTTTTTTACAAAGGCTTCCATTACTTCAGGGACACCATGTCCTTGAACTTCTGGGAATTTTCCAAAATAAACAATACCCCCTATAAGTAATCCCCCCAAGGTAGGAATACTCAGTAACAACCACCCTGGAATTGTAGTTATCACTTCAGAAATAGAATCATTTGGATATATCTGGTAGAAACCTATCATCAATATCTGAATTGCCCCTCGGAAGAGCAAAGCCCCAATCCCCCCACCAACTCCCGTCACAACTGCAAGAAAAAACAATTGACTCCATGATACTGGTTCAAATCTACGAAAAAGACGGGGTATATCCATACTACATTTTTGATTTTAACAACAAGATTCTACGCTCAACATCTCGCTGTCGCTCGTGTGGACCGTACTGGGATCGCCTTCAGTCAATTTCCTGACGAAAATTGCTTCTGGCCGGACTCGCGGTGTTCGCCTTGTGCTTTGCACAAACTCACACATCGCTCCGTCTTCGATTCCAGCCGAAAGCCAATCAATTTGGCTTTCTACGGTTCACTTTATTCGTTTTACTCATCACAGTGGACCGTACTGGGATCGAACCAGCGACCTCATCCATGCCATGGATGCGCGCTACCAACTGCGCCAACGGCCCTATACAAATATATAATACCTTATTTCACTATGTATGGCAATAGTAAGGATAAACAAGCCTATTTCCTCCTCTCATACTTTATGTGGTATAATACAAATAATTAAAATTACACTTATGAAAACGAAACACACCCTTGGAATTATCACCATACTAATCGGCGTTCTGTGGCTTCTTGCGAATTTTTCTCTCATCGTACTCCCTACCATATGGAGTTTACTTCCTATCGGACTCATTACACTCGGATTTTGGCAATTAGTTGCTTCAAATTTTGCTAACAAAACAACTCCTATTATACTTATCGTCATTGGAACTGTAATGGGACTAATCCAAATAAACATTATTACCTGGTCTATTATTCAACAAGTTTTCTGGCCTGCGATTCTCATTTATATTGGGATAACTCTCTTTACCAGCCATACAACATACCGAAATGTTGATAATACCAACGATGAAGGCAAGTCTTTTAACATTATTACTCTGTTTGGTTCAGATAAAAAATATATTCCTACTCAACACTTTGAAGGGGGAGAGATTATCGCTATTTTTGGAGATTGCTCCATAGATCTCTCTCAGGCCAATGTCTCTCACAAACCTTCTGTTATCAATGTATTCTCTCTCTTCAGTGAAGTGAAAATTGAACTCCCAGATTCGTGGTATGTATCTAACTCAACCACCTCTATTTTTGCTGATATTCTCGATAGACGATCTCAAAGTAAAGTTTCATCTCATACTACTTCCCCAGATACCATTATAGAAGGTGTTGCTATCTTTAGTGATATTACCCTCAGGGACTAATTACGTTTTAATTCGCTCTGCAACAATACTATATAGACTCGGCCCAATACGGGTAAGTAAAATAGTAAAATCTTGCCCCTCTTTTATTTTCAGTTTTTTTCGAACCTCATCAGGATGGTGAGGAAACCCTCGCCGTCGTATTGTTGCAGATTCAATTGAGAACGTTTTAAGACACTTTTTAAGATTTCGCACATTATACTTAGAAACATCAATCACTCGATATACACGAGCAATCACTGGGTCTTCAAACTGTGGTATAGTATTACTCGTAAAGTATCCAATATGCTCATCGATTTTAGCTAGTCCATACTTACTACAAAACTGATCCGCTAACTGAGCTCGTAGTATAGCTGTATGTGGCTCAATGATATAGCTTTGAGGTTCAACACACCCTATATTCTCGATGTAATCTTGATTGGTCAACGTCCATCCACTCGGAAGCAGTGTAGCTCGTCTGGTCACACCATCACCTTTGAGCACTCCAAACCACCATATAGCTTGTTTCAGCTGGCGATTCCAACCAATCATCTCTATCTCTGGTTCAAAACCAGATTGAGCTAATTCTTCATAATCAAATGCTGGAGAAACTTTTATCCCCAATCCAACGGCAGAATCTAACCACCGAGAAACACAAGCAAGAGGATTTGGTTCCCACAATGAAATTTGTGATGTTCTCCGATCTTTTTCATCACGACGCATAGGATCACAATATAACACAGCCCCCTCCATAATAGCAGTTTCTTCAGCTGATTCAACCCGAACTTCTATCTGAAACAAATTCCAATGATTAAGATTATAACGAGTCATCTTCGCAATCATTGAATCTCGTTCCACTGCAACACCATTTTTTGAACCACACAATATCGCTCTACTGTCTCCCCCAATGCCAGCAGTTAAATCCATACGTAAAGAATACGGTTGATATCGACGAGACACGTACTGGGCTATTTCTTTTCTGGTAGCTTGCTCTATTCCTTCTTTATGAAAAAGCAAGTAACGAGCATCAGGAAACTTATGCTCAGCTTTATTCTGAAGACTTATTTGTTCTAATACTGTTGATAAAAATGGTATATTTTTTTTATGAAGTCTCAAAAGCTCTTTTTCTAATATAAAATTCTCTGGTATAATCGAGCGGACATACTCTAACACCTCAAGATACTTTGATGAAATAAGAAAGTCAACTTCTTCTTGCCTCATAATATACATCTATCCTATAACGCACAAAGCGTTCTTTATAAAAAAGAAACGCTTTGTACAGATCGAGAGAAATACTACTATCTACTCTCGTGGTTTGGCAAGACTTACGTCGATCGGTCGATCGAGGAGTTCAGCACCTGTGAGCTCTTGAATAGCTCGTTCTGCATCTTCTGCAGTCTCCATTTCAACAAAACCAAATCCTCGACTTCGTTGAGTTTCTCGGTCCATGATGATTTTTGCACTCTTCACGGCACCAATTTGCTCAAAAAGCTCTTGGAGGTCTTGGTCTGTTGCTTTGTAGGAAATGTTCCGTACAAAGAGATTTGATTGATTGTCCATACTACACTTTACTTGGAGAGATTATTCTCTCATATTTATACTGCTCCTGTTCGACCGAATACCTGATAAGGATCCTTGAAGATCAGGATTATTATTATTATAGCAGGGTTTTAAAAATAATACTAATTTTTTACTATAATTTAAGTGATCTCTATAAAACATGATAAAGATATCTCTGAAATTTAGTGAAAATATTTTTAATCTCGTCTACCTCTCCGAGTGCTACTTTGGCATCTTCCAGTGAATGATATTTGCTGGTAAGAAGAGTTGGGAGCCTATCTTGATCCAGCTCATCCGCTCCAGTCTGGACATACTTACTCAGTACAAAAGATATAAAGTCTCGTTGTTTATCATCCAAAAAGACTGTCTCAAGCATCTGCTCAGTGGCTTTCGCTCTATTATCTCTCGTCACAGCGACATAATCTCCATTGAAGACATACTCCAGTACGTCATATAAATCACTTTGCTCCATATCAACCAATTTCTGCAAAGTTAACAAATCAGATTTTGGGAACCCCGCTTCTTCGAGTTTCAGCAACAAAGTCTTACGAGTAGCAGGATCACTCCAAAGGGTTCGTAGCTCATCTTCATCAGCAAAAATATTTGGCAGTTCACCAAAGAGATTTTGCATAAATTCTTGAACCGTAATCGGTATTCCGTCAGCTCCCCAGAAGGAGGTTTGAGTCATATATTGAATCTCTCGCTCTTTCCCGTGAGCCAGCTTAATCTTGATTTTAGATTTGCGCAACTTAGGCTCGGTTGAGTCCGCAACAGTAGGAGGTTCCTTGGATTCAACAGAGTCATACGAAGTCGCGCTCGCCTCGGGTTCTAATGGCTCACCATCCCATTCCGGATCAAAAAAGTGCTGATACACATCTACGAAGTCATAGATCGTAAAGAATTCCTTGCCCTCAAAGAGTCTCGTCCCACGACCGACAATTTGTTTGAACTCAATCATAGAGTTGATTGGTCGAAGCAAAACAATGTTTCGAATATTCCGCGCATCCACTCCCGTTGAGAGCTTTTGAGAAGTGGTCAGGATAGTAGGAAGTGTCTTTTCGTTATCTTGGAACTCCCGAAGAAATCGCTCTCCTTCCTCACCATCGTTGGCTGTAACTCGGACACAATAAAATGGGTCCTTACTGGTAGAGTGTTGGTTCACTAGATCCCTGATCACTGCAGCGTGAGCTTGATTAGCACAAAAGATAATAGCTTTCTCACCTTGATAAGCACTGTCCAAAAAGATCTTCACCCGCTTCTCTTCCCGTTCCACAATCTCGATACTTCGGTTAAAATCCTTTTCTTCATATAACTTCCCTTCCTCTACCTCACCTTCGACAATTGTATCATCCGTAGTGTATCGATAATCGTCCAGAGTGGTTTTGATCCGCTTCACTTTGAACGGAGTCAAGAATCCATCATTAATCCCCTCTTTGAGAGAATAAATATACACTGGCTCTCCAAAATACTTATAGGTATCTACGTTAACATCTCTCTTGGGAGTAGCGGTGAGCCCCAACTGAACCGCAGGAGCAAAATAGTCAAGGATTCCTCGCCAATTTCCTTCATCATTGGCCCCTCCCCGATGACACTCATCGATAATAATCAGATCAAAATAGTCCTCTGGGTATTCTCCAAAGTATGGTGCTGAGTTTCCTTCCTCATCCGTACCACTCATAAAGGTCTGGAATATCGTAAAGAAGATACTTCCATTGGTAGGAACCAATCCAGCCTTTTTGATTTCTCCTGGTTTGATTCGTACCAAAGCATCTTCAGGAAAAGCCGAAAAGGCATTAAACGCTTGGCTGGCCAAGATATTCCGATCAGCCAAAAACAAAATCCGAGGTCGTCGCAATCCATCTCTTTTGAGATTCCACCGAGTTTGAAACAACTTCCAAGCAATCTGAAAAGCAATCGCGGTCTTTCCCGTCCCCGTAGCCAGAGTCAATAAGATACGGTCTTCTCCCATCGAGATAGACTCCAATACTCGTTGCACGGCGATCTCTTGATAGTATCGTGGTTGCCAAGTACCACTCTTATCTTCAAAGGGAACCTCAGCGAAGTGTTCTCGCCATTGATTGTCCTGCTCAAAGGTCTTATCCCAAAGCTCATCAGGACTCAAAAACTTCGAGACCAACCCCTCTTCGCCAGTCTCCATACAAATCTGATATATTTCTCGCCCATTAGTACTATACGTAGTATCCAATTGGAGCTTCTCGGCGTATTTCTTAGCCTGCATAACACCTTCACCCACACCCAAATCAGAGCTTTTGGCCTCAACCACCGCCAGCTTGATACCTTTATAGACCAAGATATAATCTGCGATTTCTCTCTTCGCCCGAGCTCCTCCAGCCAAGATCTTACCCTGGGTAATGGAGTGTTCCCGAAGAACTTTAGACCCCTCGACGACACCCCAGCCACTTTCGCGTAGCTTAGGATCTATGAGCTCGGCTCTGGTTTCTGCTTCGTTCATACAGCTGTATCATTAAATATATTGAGATACTCTTGGTACATATATGATTGACCGTACTTGATGTCTCGATCCTTTGGAGATAAGATCCCGATATCTACAAAGCGATCAATCACCCTCTGAGCTCCCGCCCATGTGAAGCCAGTCCAAGTCTGAATAGTCGATACATTCACAATCGGTTGTCCATAGAGTTTGGGGAGAACAACCATAGCACTTTCGGAAGCACGAGTCCCAAACTGTTGAATCTTCTGAATATCTCTGTCTCGAAGCTCAGTGATAGCTCCGACAATA
>PXDG01000052.1 GCA_003565105.1 Parcubacteria group bacterium
CCAAATCTCAAAATTGTAATTAGCCAAACATTTGAGAGAGATATTAAGACAAGTCTCTATTTGAACGAGAGATCACAAAGCCATTGGCTGTGGTTTCGAAGAAAAACGTTGATCAGTGAAGATAATGTAATCCAAATTCAAACGATATTAGAAGAAATACAAAAGTTGTAATTATATGAATATAAGACAAATTTCCCTTAATACAGTAATAGTGATAATTATCTTGTACCCCTTGTATCTAATAGTTATACCAAGTATATTGGGATACTACTTATATGGATTTTTGAATAATGAAATCCTCATCTATGCTATATTGTTGGGCTGTTTGATTTTTTTCAAGACTAGTGATTGGAGTAAAAAGTATAAGAAGCAAGCAAAAATATATTTATATAGTGTTGTTGTAATAGGGAGTTTATATGCTATATTAGGTATAGATTACGGATCAAATATGACCTTAGTTGAGGGTGAAGTACCTATCAATACAACAGGCAGTAATGTGTGGACAGGGGAGTATTACTGTGGTGATGAACGAATATGGAGTTCTCATGTAGGAGGATGGCAAATTTTTTCTACTAAAACAAGGCTCTATCGAGATACATTTATTTCATTCTATAAAACTACTCATGGTGTGGAAGATGTATTACTTAGTGAAGTCTGTTTTGAAGAATAGAGTTTTTCTTATAATTATCTACTAAAAAGACACTTCCATTATCAATTATATGAAAACAGTGTATAGAATAATAACAGTAGCAATACTTCTGTACCCATTGGTATTAATACTCATACCAAGAATGTTTGGGTATTATCTGTATGGACCACTCAACGGAGGATTAGTATATTTTTCATGGGTAGTATTACTATTACTTGGAGGAGTATCTGAAATATGGAAAAAAAACCGGAAAGAGGCCAAGATATATTTAGGGATATTGATAGTTGTAGCGGGTTGGTACATGGCTTTAGACGTTAGAGGGCAAGCATATGGGAATATGAGAAAAGTGACTCCAGAAGAGCAGCTAGCCCAATGGCGAGCTACAGAAGAGCGCTTCAATCTCGAACCAGAACCGTACGAATGCAATATTACTTATTATAGAAGCTCTCCTGTAGGAGGTAGTAGTGGAATATCTATATTATATATCCCAGCATATGGGGGGGGCGATTTGTAGATAGTGAGATTTTAGGTTACAAAAGAAAACCTAATAATGAAGAGCTGAATTTGATACGAGAATGCTCCCTTAGTAGAAAAAGTAACACTAGAAGATAGGAACTTTAGGCTTAAGAGTAGATCGAGAGTTAGAGGATACAATAGAAGCAGAAGTATCTATTCGCGCACTTACTTATACTGAGAGAGTTGACTACATCCGCAGTCTGGTTGAATCCTTAGAAGACGATACAGCCTTCATCCGAGGGAGAAAAAGAGTGTGGACACAACTTCTCCAACTCTTGGATCATCCTTTGATAGAAAGATTTCCACAACTGAAAGCCAATATTATTCAATCTTTGGAGAGAGATATACAGATAAGTCTGTATATCAATCAAGTGTCTCAAAGCCATTGGCTGTGGTGGAGGAGACAGACCTTGATTAGTGAGAAAAACATTGAGATCATTGAAGAAATACAGATACAATTAGAATTAATGAAATGAATATGAAGAAGTTTACGACGATATTTTTATTAGTCAACATAGTTCTATGGATGCTTACGTTTGGACCTGAGATATTCATTAGTAAGCTAGAGATTCTTATAGTAATTTTGAGTGTAATATTATTAGGATCTGGGGGATTTGTAGTATATCTTATAAAGAAAAAAAAATATAAATATCTCATTTTTCCAGTTCTTACTTCTATCGTAAACACAGTCATACTTATATTCTCATATGTATTTAAAGATGGGGTGCTGTAAATCCTATGAATTAGAAGACACGATAGAAGCAGAAATATGAATTAGAAATATCTATTCGGGACTTCACCTATGAAGAGCGAGTTGATTATATCCGTAGTCTCATTGAATCCATAGAAGAAGATACAACCTTCATTCAAAGACGGAAGAGAGTGTGGCTACATCTTGTGGATCTATTGAATCATCCATTGATAGAAAGATTACCAAATCTCAAAATAGTGATTATCCAAACATTTGAGAGATATATTAAGACAAGTCTCTATTTTAAGGAAAGATCACAAAGTCATTGGCTTGGTGTTGGAAATTCGCCTTGGGCGAAGAGACGGCAAACCTTGATTAGTGAAGGAAACGAGGCAAAAGTTCTAAATATTTTGTAGATAAAAAATGTTTTTTTTGTTATAATAAAAAGAGTTGAAAGTATATATAATTATAAATATATAATAAGATCTATAAATATGAAAAACGGTATTTCATCACAAGGATTGTCTCATATCGTTCTGATTAGTGTCATTGCATCAACTATTGCAGGATTCTTTGCTGGAGGAATATCCTTTAGTTATTTAAGTGATCAATCTTCAGGAGTGTCCAAAGGAGGGCAAGTTTCTCAGGTAGATATTTCTCAAGAAGAATCGGCAGTGACTTCACTAGTACAAGAGGTTAGTCCATCCGTTGTAAGTATTTCCATTTCAAAAGAGATTGCAGTAGGTGGGTTGAGTCCTTTTGATATTTTTCGAGGAAATGATGGGCGCATTGAAACTCGGGAGCGAGAGGTCGGTGGGGGAACGGGATTTGTAGTGTCTGACAATGGTCTTATTATGACAAATAGACACGTAGTAAGTGATCAAGATGCTACATACACCGTAGTATTTAACGATGGAGAGCGTATAGAGGGGGAAGTTGTCTCTCTTCATCCCACCCAAGACTTAGCTCTTATCAAAGTGGACAAATCGGGGTTAACTCCGCTTACTTTTGCCGAATCAGACGACCTTCTTGTTGGTCAAACGGTTGTTGCAATTGGAAATGCTTTAACTGAATTTGAAAATACTGTTAGTCGTGGCGTTGTTTCAGGATTAAGGAGGTCTATTGTTGCTTCGGATCAAGCAGGAAATAGTGAAGAACTCTCCAATATTATACAAACCGATGCTGCTATTAATCCAGGAAACTCGGGAGGACCACTTCTAGATATAAATGGTAGAGTAATCGGGGTAAATGTAGCTACCGCAAGAGGAGCTCAAAGCATTGGGTTTGCTGTCCCATCAAACACTGCTATGAGAATGATTGATGATGTGTTAGAGTTTGGAGAAGTGAAAGTAGCCTACTTAGGTGTTCGATATCAAATGGTACAGCCGAGAAGTACTTTGTCCGAAGAATTAGGATTAGAATCAGGAGCCTTTATTTCTGCTAGTGATGGACCAGCGGTTCTTGCGGGTTCTCCAGCTTCTGAAGCTGATATTAGAGGTGGAGATGTTCTATTGAGTATTGATGATGAGGAACTGAATATGAGAAATACGTTAGCTGAAATAATTTCTCAATATAGACCTGGAGATACGGTAACTATAGAATTATCTCGAGATGGGCAAAATAGGACAGTGAATGTTCAGCTAGGGGAACGACCATAGTAATCAATAATTGCAATTATGCATATCAATACTCATATTTCTATTGCTTCAATGCTTAAAATCCTTTTTTCAGCATTAGGAGCTTTGCTCCTTTGGTACCTTAAAGAAGTTGTATTGTTAATATTTTTAGCATTTATTATTTCTGCGGTAGCCAATTATGTAGCAATAATTCTATCAGAAAAGTATCAGATTCCTACTACTTGGGGAATATCATTTACTTTTGTAATTATCATTACTATTATTGTTACAATTGTAACCTTACTGATTCCTGCTATTATTGCTGAAGGATATGCTTTTTCTAACGCTGTACCTCTCTGGGTTGATCGTATTCAAAGAAATTTACTCAATGCAGGATTATTTATAGATGTAGGTATTGAAAATATTCAAGATTTAGCAGAGCTCTTTCCGTTTGTAGGAGGTAATGCTGTCAATCTTTTTCAAGGAGTTTTTGAAATTTTTACCTTTGGATTTTTAACTGTAATGCTCGGCTTTTATATTGCTATGGATCCTCAAGCATTAGATAAAGTATTATCATTATTTGTCCCCAGAAGTTACAAAAAAGAATTTCAGATATTTCTTGATAAATCTCGATTTCGTCTTGGTAATTGGGCTCTCAGTCAAATTACTGTAGCCCTCACGACTGGTATATTTTTATACACTATTCTTTCAATGACACAAGTACGGTATGCGACTTTATTAGCGCTTCTTTGGGCTCTTTCTGAAATTGTTCCTTTTGTAGGACCATTGTTAGCAAGTGTTCCAGTCCTTATCTTCTCTTTCTCTGTATCATCCACGTTTGGATTGTCAATTTTAGCATGTTTAATTATTATACAAGTACTTAAATTCACATTATTGGTTCCAATATTTATTGATAAAAAAGCTCGATTAAATCCCTTCGCTGTAGTATTCTCCCTGATGATTGGTGGCGCGATCGCTGGTCCATTTGGAGTAGTGATTGCTACACCGATCATCTCTATACTTACATTACTCAAAGACAACCTTGAGAAATATGTAAATGTAGATCTCGTGCATAAAGTAACTAATGAATAATATGAAAAATATACTGGTAATTGGATCAAAAGGAATGTTAGGGATGGATATGATGATGTTACTAGAAGCCCATCCTGAGTATAATCCTATCGGTTGCACTCGTGATGAACTTGATATAACGAAGTTAGATTTAGTTAATAGGGTGGTTGAAGATGTAAGCCCAGATATGGTCATTAATTGCGCAGCTTATACCGATGTTGAGCAAGCAGAAGAACAGATTGATAGAGCCTATCAAGTAAATTCATATGGACCAGAATATCTGGCGCGTGCCACCAAAGAGAGAAATATCCCTCTGGTACAAATTAGTACAAATTTTGTATTTGATGGATCTCAGGAAGAACCATATCGAGAAGATCAAAAACCACATAATCCGATTAATATTTATGGTGCCTCCAAGCTTCGTGGTGAAGAATTAGCTCAGCAATATAATGATAAAGTTTATATTATACGAACCTCAAATCTTTTTGGTGCTCATGGAAAGAATTTTGTTCAGACAATAACTCGTTTGGGAGAAACAAAAGATACACTACAAGTGATTGGTGATCAGATTGGAAATCCAACATACACCAAACATCTAGCACAGGCAATTATCGATATTATTGAAGAAAATGCAGATTACGGAGTGTATCATCTCACTAATTCAACACCTGCTGGAGCTGGGATATCGTGGTATACCTTTGCCAAAAAAATTATGGAAATCAGGGGGTTTCCCACTAAATTAACTCGAGTTACTACAGAAGCCTACCCAACGAAAGCTCATCGTCCACGACAAGGAGTAATACTCAACACTAAGCGCCCACAATTGCCATCGTATCAAGATGCGTTACAAGAGTTTTTAGCAAAACATCTCTAAAATACTGTATGATTTCTAAACAATACCCCAATATACTAGTGTTTGATATTGAAACGATTGGGAATATTTCGAGTCCAAACTTTGTAGAAGATATGCAAATTACCGTAGTAGGAGTATATCACTATGGACGAGACGAGTATCGAACCTATTTTCAAGATCAGCTTGCCGAACTCGAAAATGATCTTCGAGAATCAGATCTTTTGGTTGGATTTAATAATGAACACTTCGACACTCCGATTTTAGATAAATATTATCTTCTTGATTTGTGGAGTATTCCCTCCTTTGATATATTGAAGCAGTTTCGTAGTCATACAGGTAGGCGAGTAGGATTAAATAGTATGGCGGGAGCTACGTTAGGAATGTATAAATCTGGAAGTGGAGCAGATGCTATGACATTTTTTGATGATGGTAAATTAGAAGAATTAGCAAAATATTGTTTGGATGATGTGAAATTAACCAAAGAAGTGTTTGATGTGATTATTCAAGAACAAAAAATGTACTATACCTCTAAGGATGGTTGGCTCCGTTTAAAAATAGATGTAGACTATAATATTGATGAATATATTACTGAACAAAAAAAGAAATCTCAACACGCACTACTTTAACGTTATTAATAGTTGTCAAAAATTACTAATTGTGCTACTATGTACTCCATATAAGCTAGATGTAGCTCTATGGAATCCAATACAGCGCAAGTATCTCGTACTTCAAGACCTAGATCAAGGATAAGATTTGGAGAAGTGCACCCACAAAAAGCACTTATACTAATGCTGTTAACGGGAGGACTCTATGCTTGGTACTGGATGTATCGACATTGGATATCAATTTCCCGTTCGGGACATTCAACAATGCCAGTTATTCTCGGAATAGTATTACATCCCATTAGTGTATTTAGCCTATTTCAATTCATTGATAAGGCGTCAAATCAAGTAGGCTATCACAAACCTTCTACGGTGTGGATTGATGGAATTATCTGGCTTTTAATACACATTGTAGCATTTGGTATTTTAATAAATACCCCATTTTTCTTTGCCACGGTTATTGGCTATCACATAGTAGCATTTGCTTTACTCTGTCTCTTGATTCTTAGTAGCTTTTTAATATATGATATTCAGCAGAAAGTTGCTTACTATTTATACTTCACTACTTTTGAAAGACATAATAATAATATTGAGTTTTACCATCTTGTACTCAGTCTCCTTGTTGTAACAATTTTTATTAGAACGTTTTTCATTTATCCTCAGAACAGTGATATTCCTCCACACCCCGAGGGTTTAATTTCTCAAGATTCCTTATTAGGATCTATCTCAGAAATGGTTCCTTTTAAGATAAACTAAGGAACGTTTGACTATATATTGGGTAAGACGCTTTTTATACAAATCCCTGCAATTACAGACTCCTAATATTTGCAAAAATTATCCATAAATGGTAGTATAAGAGAACTGTTGTAGTATCATTTAATAATTATACGCTATGAAGAACGAACAAAACAGTCGTGTTTCCCTACAGGAAATGGTCAAAGCGGGAGTACATATTGGACACCATACTTCAAAATGGCATCCAAAAATGGCCCAGTATATCCATGGAAGCAAGAATAAGCTCCACATTATTAATCTTGAACAAACTCAAGTAAAACTAGATGAAGCACTTGAGTTTATTGACAAAATAGTAGCCTCAGGTAAAGACATTACCTTTGTGGCTACCAAAAAACAAGTCGTCTCAATTGTCAAAGAATCTGCAGAAGAGTCTCAAATGCCCTATGCAGTAAAAAGATGGGTTGGTGGAACATTTACTAACTATAAAGTCATAGCTAAGCGAATGAAACAGCTTGTGCAGCTTGAAGATAAACTTGCTGCTGGGCAATTGCAAACCCATACAAAAAAAGAGAGGAAAGTTTTCCAAGATAAAGTCGATAAAGGAAATAAGCTTTTTGCTGGATTAAAAGGAATGAGAGGGTTGCCAGGAGCAGTAATAGTAGAAGATGTCTCTCGGGATGCCTTAGCTATTAAAGAAGCTCACGATATGGGAATTCCCGTGATTGGACTTACCGATACGAATACAAATCCAGAACTCGTTGACTACCCTATCCCAGCCAACGATGATGCTGTATCCTCTGTGAAACTTATATATGGAGTAATCACTGCAACTATTATTGAAGCAAAGGCAAAGCGAAAAGCAAAAGGAGCAGAAGCATCAAAAGCTACAGATGCAGTATCGACTGAGAAGGAGCAATCAAAGCAAGAAGAAAAACAGTCTAAGACTTCTCAACCACGAAAGTCTCCCAAAAAAGACTTAGTAACAGAAACCTCAACCGATGAGAACGCTACTGTAACCAAGTAAAAGCCTAATCTATAAATATATAACCAATAGATCTATGATTCGAGCCCAAGACGTCGCAAAACTTCGCTCAGAAACAGGTGCAGGTATGATGGATGCGAAAAAAGCCTTAGTAGCTTCTAATGGCAATTTTGAAGAAGCAAAATCCACTTTGCAAGCCAAGTATGCTGAGAAGGCAGAAAAAAAGTCTGATCGTGAAACATCTGAAGGTGCCATCGGAACCTATGTTCATGGAGGTAAGATTGGTGTTATGGTTGCATTAGCCTGTGAAACTGATTTTGTCGCTCGTAATGAAGCCTTTCAAGAACTAGCTCAGAATATAGCTGTTCACGTAGCTGCTCTAGTAGAAGAGGGGACTGATGTAGAAGATATTCTTACTCAGACTTATATTAAGGACCCTTCTATGACAGTGGGAGAATTTATTAAGTCAAAAATTGCAACAATTGGTGAAAACATTCAATTTAAATCTTATAGTAAATTGTCTCTTTAGATTGACTATACGGTAATTCTGACTCTATGACTGGAGCTATTCTCATTCTCATCATTGCTTTGATTGTGGGACTAGCTCTTTTTATATTGATTTTATTCACTTCTACAGTAAAAGAACACACCTTCGATGCGGATGATGAAGAAATATCGGTAACGTATTTTGATACCGCAACCAAAGAAAAGTCTCCTGCAAAAAGAAATTCTATTAGATCACATTCTCCAATACGAATCATTCATAGCATTCATCAGATTATGAAATTATTTTTTTCAAAGATTCAAAGTAGTATTAATTCAGTTATAAAGACTATACAATCTATACAAGTCCAACAGAAGGAATCATCTAAAAAAGCTTCAAAACAAGCAAGAATTAATCAAGATAAAGAAATACAAATGTTGGTAAAAGAGCGTGAAGAAGAGAACCCTGTCATTGATAATTCAGAACTAATATCAAAAAATGTAGACACCTCTTTTTTAGAAAAAAGCTCAGCATCTCAATCTAGCTTAAAAACAAAGTCTTCATCAACTCCAAAAGAATCTCCAGATTCAAAGACTACAAGACAGACTTTTTCTGCATTGGATAAAAAATCGAGAGTTGATGACTCTATACATAAAAATCCAGAAGACAGTACAAACACTATGGAAACTCCCAAAGAAGACCTTGCTCCAAAACCGAAGGAGCAAAAAGCTGATTCATTTGTTCAAGGACTTCTTTCTGACCCCGTAGAAACTGAGTATATGGATTCATTTAAGCAACCAGTAGTAGATACAATTTCAGATAGCTATTATTTCTCTTATATGGAAAAGCGATATATAGATAAGATTATGAAAAATGCAAAAGACATTGCTGCATATAAGAAACTTGGGGATTTATACGTAGAAATGAATAATTTAACAGATGCAAAAGAATGTTATGCAGTGGTCTTGAAATTGAAACCACAAGACGATCTTACACGAAAAAAAATGAAAGAAATACTACACAAGATTGAGAAATAAATTCTCACTACTCTTTTCTCTAGACAAATATAGAATGTTCTGATAAAATATTACTTGTACCTTTTCAAAAAAATTAGCCGAAATAGCTCAGTTGGTAGAGCAACGGTTTTGTAAACCGTAGGTCGGAGGTTCGAGCCCTCTTTTCGGCTCAATGTTTTTTTGAAGGAGAACATAAATGGGCAGATGGCGGAGCAGTCAAACGCATCGGTCTGTAAAACCGACGGCCTTTCGGCCTACGTAGGTGCGAGTCCTACTCTGCCCACCACAAAAAGATCACCAGAGGCGGTGATCTTTTTGCTTATAGAAAATCTCAAGAAACATCTTAAACAAAGTAGGACTCAAGGAAAGGGTGGTGGGAAAACCTAGGTTTTCCCGTGGAGGAAATACTAAAACCGAGTGGTTTTAGAACATACGGAGTATGTTGAGTCCTATTCTACCCACAAAGAATCCACCAGAGGCGGTGGATTTTTTATTATCTCAGTATATAGATAGAACTTGGCACTCCCATCCTCATAGAATGAACTAAGGTCTCCTATACTAGAAATGTTCTAACGTACATTATTAGCTAACCATTGTACTCAAAAAATTCAGACTTTGACAAAATCAGAAATTTCACGTATTATAAATACGTTATTTAGCCGACATAGCTCAGTAGGTAGAGCGCACCCATGGTAAGGGTGAGGTCATCAGTTCAATCCTGATTGTCGGCTCAAAGTTGATTAATAATTCAATTCTATGAGTCAAGATAATCTAGTAAAGCTAAAATGTTCCGAGACAGAAACAGGTCATATCGCCTACACTCGACGGAATAAGAAAAAGACAGAGAAGTTGGAGTTGATGAAGTTCAATAAGAACGTTCGGCGACACACTCTACACAAAGAAGTTAAGAAATAAAAAATCGGGGATAAAACCCCGGTTTTTTTTTAATATTCTATATTAAAGGAAATATAGAATATGTGGATAAGTGCAGGCACAGCAGGAATCGAACCCACAATGACGGTTTTGGAGACCGTAGTTATACCGTTTAACTATGCGCCTATGAAAGATATTACATTATAATTATACGCAGGAATAGAAATTTTTGCAAGGAGTGTGGTATAATAATTTTATAGCTACATTGTTAATATTATATTTATTTATTGATTTAAAACAAACTATGAATGTCTTTGGCATAGGATCCATGATTAAGTCGACCCTTTATGTAGCCACATTACTGTTCATTTTGTTCTCTTATAATATCCAAATAGTGCTCTCAGAAACAATAATTCCAAAAGGTGCTTTAGATATAACTTCACAAGAG
>PXDG01000181.1 GCA_003565105.1 Parcubacteria group bacterium
AACGCACACCTTAAGTAACGGAGAAGTAATCTGGGATATGGCAGGGAACGTCTGGAATTGGTTAGATGATACCATCCAAGGACAAGACAAGCCAAATAGTAGTTCGGGATTTTTTTGGCAAGAATGGACAGTATTTAATGGGGCAGGAACGTACGGGACATTAAGCTATGATCTAGTAAGACCATCGAATGTTGATTGGAATGCTACACAAGGAGTAGGGAGATACTATGCAGGGGCATTGACAAATGGTACGGTCTTTGGCTTCTTGTCTGGTGCTTCTTGGCTTCATGGTACCACTGCCGGTGCTTTTAGTCTGGCTCTGTACTTTGGACCTTCTTTTCAGGATTCAAATGTAGGCTTTCGCTGTGTCGTGTCGTCATAGTATCCGCCTTGGGCGGAGGGATGTAAATAGCCAGCAGAGCTGGGTATCCCAGGCAGTCGTGAGGTGGAGCTTGCGGAACCTCCGAAGAGACTGCCTGGCTGCGTTGGGAGAATTGACTTGGTAGGGGCGGGTCCATGTGCCCGCCCAGAATACTGCTAGACAGAGAAATTATAGGTACTGGTAAGAACAACGGGGTATCAGGGAATGATGTTGAGAAGAAAATGAATTGTAGACAGTCTATTCTTGGTGGAACGTGGTCTATATATCTGCATATTTATAGACAGAGATATAGGTATAACTTTGAAAATACGGGAGAAATATAGTATAATAAGACTGTCAAAGGGTTGGATGATCGCGCTTATATAAGTGAGGAAAGTCCGGACACCTTCTCATTTATGAGAAAATGGTAGCGGGTAATCCCCGTCGTAGATAGAAATATTTATAGGGAGTAGTATCGCAGAAACGAAACATTTAGCCTTTGGCTATCTAAGGTGAAACGTGAGAAACCCTACCAGGTGCAAGGCCGTGCCAGATTTTTCTGGAGCGCCGCAATGAAGGTAATGGTAACATATACCTCAAGATAGATGATCATCAGAAGCCTTGCTTCTACAGAATCCGGCTTATAGACCCTTTGATAGAAATATCACTTTGAGCATTATATGAATAAATTCGAGCTCTCTTTAAGCGCAATGCGGTTACCCTTAGATTTAATTGCAGTACTTCTTGCTGGGTATGTTGCGTATGATCTGAGAACATCAGGTATCATTCAGAATCGATTACCGTTATTTTACCAGTTTGATTTTGTAGAGTATCGAACATTAGTGTTAATCTATGCTATTCTTGTCCTGATAGTAGCTTCATTTTCTGGTTTGTATAGAATGAAAATTACTCGCGGAGTTGTAGCCGAATTCACTAAAGTGTTTAATGCTGTCTCTACGGCAACGTTGATTGTGATACTCTATTACTTTTTTGCTTCTCGAGACATTTTTTCATCCCGATTTGTGATTATATCGTTATGGTTGATATCTATTATATTTATCATAGGAGGTCGGATTTTTGTACGGGTGATTCAAACACTCTCTCTTCAATACCTCGGAATTGGACTTCGACGAGTGGCTATTATCGGTAATGGTCGGGTGTCAGAGGGGCTTCAACATACATTTAATATTAATCCAGGATTAGGCTATAAAGTAATTCTAACGCAGAAAAAATTCAATGAAAAACAACTTGTAGATTTGATCAAGATACGACAACTAGATGATCTCATTCTGGCCGATTCTACCTTAGATCAAGATCAACAAATGTATATTAATGACTTTTGTGATGAACACAAAATAGAATTTCAATATCATCCACAACTCTTTGATACGTACGATAAAGTAGATATTCGAACCTTTGCTGGAACCATCCTCTTTCGCGTGAAGCGTACAACACTTGAAGGGTGGGGAAGTATTCAAAAGCGGATTTTTGATATTATTTTTGCGAGTGTATTTATTTTGATTTTTTCTCCTCTCTATATTTTAGTTGCTATAGCAATTAAAGTAGAGTCAAAAGGTCCAGTGTTTTATAAATCTATGAGAGTAGGTGCGAAAAACACAACTTTCCCAGTCTACAAGTATAGAAGTATGTATACAGAATTATGTACTGATGAATCAAATCCTGAGTCGATTGCTCTCGAACAGAAGTTATTAGCAGAGAAAGGAATTAAGACTGGTCCTGTGAATAAAATTAAAGATGATCCACGGGTGACTAAAGTAGGTGCTTTTCTTCGAAAAACGAGTATTGATGAATTTCCTCAATTCTTTAATGTCCTCAGAGGAGAGATGAGTGTATCAGGTCCTCGTCCTCATCAACCCCGAGAAGTAGCCAAATATGAAAAACATCATAAAAAAGTACTGACTCTCAAACCTGGAATTACTGGAATGGCTCAGGTGAATGGACGATCTGATCTCACCTTTGAAGAAGAAGTTTTGTACGATACGTTTTATATTGAAAATTGGAGTCTGCTATTAGATCTGATTATTATAGCAAAAACTCCCTGGGCTGTATTAGCTCCACGGAAAGCTGATTAGAATACTTTCTCTCTTTATGATACAATAAAAGAGAGCTAAATAAAAAGAATGTATGAAAAATGTTTTATTGAATACAGCTGGCCATTTTTATCAAGGATACTCATCAGTTACGACTGAATCCTTAGATTCTTTTTCACAAAAGAAAGACTCTCTTAAAGAATATAACTATGTTCTTACTCGGTATAAGCAGTTGGGGATTAAAGCGCAGAACACGCAAAATAGAGCAGACAAGAAAAAGCTTATTCAACAGAAAGAAGTATTAGAACAGTTGTTGTCATTAGAACTGGATTATTTAGTTAAGCCTCTTGGAGGGTTTGTGGTATATTGTCAAGAGATTCATTCAATGTTACTGAATCTTCCTGGAAGAACCTCTCAAGAAAAATATACACACTTGTTTGAGATACTTGACGCTCGTTGGTATTCTTCTCAAAATAGAGCGGTTCCAAGAACAGTGACGCAAGAAATTGATTCTTCAGAGTATAGGAACTTGAAAGAGTTTGTTCAGAAGACCTTTTATCTGAATGAAGGAACTTTGTATTTAGTGTGGGAAGATAAGAACATTCTTGTACAAGGAGGGCTTCTCAAGATAAAAGATTTTTTGGCAAAACGGCCAACAAGCTTAATAGTGACACAAACCGAAGACGGCCAAACTGTTGGAACTACTCGCTTAGGATTTAATGAAGATACGCCAGAATTTATTATACAATTTGTACTCAGAAAAGGCTCATCTCCAAAGCCTCAAATAGTATCGATAGAGGGTATCCGAGAGAGCAAAGATCAAGACCTAGCTCTTTCCCCAAAGAAATCTGATGCGTTGTTCTCAAGAACAGAATACCTTCCTCACTTCAATCAAGAATTACTGTACAGCCTCATTCCAAAACTTGGATTAGCTCGTACATTGATTTTTCAGAAAAAAGCAGATGATAGTATTTCATCAAAGATTGACACAAAGACGGAGCCGAACTCTTCATTATCAGATAGCTCATTTGGAGCATTTGACCTTGAGGTTCAAGTACCTGAGCCTTCAGAGATTGATATTATTGATCCAAACGAAACAATTCGAGGAGAATTTTTGCAGTCAGCACAAGAAGATCATCATTTATCTCCAGAAGCAGCAGAAGATCTGTACAATCGTTTTCTTGAAACAAAAGATGCACGAAGGATTGCGTATAATGTAGCAAATCAAACCAAAGAAGGTCAATTGCTATTTGTATCACAGACACTTACTGACCCGAATACATTAACCACCGAACAAGTAAACCAGTTGTTCAGTATTCATCCAGAAGAAGATATTTCTCAACCAATTGCAGAAGCTGTAATAGATATGTTGCCACAGACGCAAGAGCCACCTTCTCAAAACCTTAGTATGGAAGAGTTTAGTGAAGAATATGGATCATTATTTGTTGATTTATTAAAGAACCAGTCAGAATTGATTCTTTCTCCGAACACTCGATTATTTGTAGCCTTTCAAGCTGAACTTGATTCAATCTTACCAAAAATTGACTTACCAGATAGTTTTGCGAAACAGTGTTTTGAGCAGATTTTTTCTACCCCCAAGGGTGCTGAACGATTAGTAGAATTGCTTCGTGTTGCACGTACTGAAAGAACTCAGCAATTAATTGAAGATCTTTCAAGAAGAGGCCTTATTGATGCTAGTGGAGGAGCGAAAAGTTTAGCTTCAGAAATAGCGAAAGATCCAAGTCTCCTTTGGCAAAAAATCTATCCTGTGATTCCGAAAGGTATCGCGCCTAAAAATCTTTTGCAGTACGCAGCAAAAGCCACAGAAATACTCATTAAGAATTAATACCTAACGATATTGTATGGAAGCTTATCAAAAAAATCTCATTGAATACTTTGACCTACAAGACCTTGAATCTGACGAACAACAGCAAGTAGTAGAAGAAATTACGGAAGTATTAGAGGTTCGAGTATTTAATAAAGCATATGAGTCTCTTGAAGGAGAAGTCAGAGAGACTATGGACGGATTAATCGAAGAAGGTGATCCAGAAAAAGTAATGATTCATCTTCAAGAACACGTTCCAGATTTAAATACCTACTTTCAAGATCAATTAGTTGAGATGAAAAAAGAGCTCAATGAAAAAATGAATGAGTTATATGCAAATATAGAAAAACAGAAACCATAATCATTATATGAATAAAAAAGCACTACTACTTATTATTTCCGTTATTGGAATTACCGCTGTCACTGTACTCTTTCAATCAAATTTTCGCTCAATACAAGAACCCAGTGACATTCAGACAAATGAGCAGGTAGAGAATAATACCACAACAGAGTTAGATAGAATGTTAAGATTATCAGATAAAGATACTGGTACACAAGTATATATATCTAATGATTTAGGAGTGGCCTTTACCTATAGTTCCTTGGAGGAGGGGCAGGAATTTATAATAGAAGAAGAAAGAAACAGAGTATATTTATTTGATGCTAGTGAAACAAGAGATGAGGGACAGTGGATTGAGATATTTGAGAAAGAAGATAGGAGCGATAACCTACAAGAAGCCGTAGAGCGACAAATCATCTCTCGTTTAGATACGAATCAATGTCAGAATTTGAGTGTTGCCCCGTCAATGACTGAATATATGTCATCAGATATTGAACAGATTGTTTTGTATTCAGAAGAAGAGTCCGATAGATCAATGTGTGATACTTATACAGATTACTATAATCCTACTGTGCCAGAAAACTATTTCTTTCAACTACCTCAAGATCTAACGCGCTTTTTCTATGCATCAGGCGGATTTCCATTAGCTAGTTCTGGTGACTCTGCAGACTTTAGTTGGATATCTTCGGTTACGGTCTTTGGTTCCACTGAGAGTCCCTGAGGTAGAAAAAAGAGAGGGATTGTGTGTTTAGATAATCTCATATAGCATAGATAGAGTTTTTTATGAATATTGCCTACACTGATAACTCGTGATACACTGAACCAAAGATGTCATAAGATAGTATACTATGCAAACAATTTTTGTAGGAATGTCAGGAGGAGTGGATTCTTCCGTGACAGCTCACCTTTTGCTTCAGCAAGGGTATACCGTGATAGGAGTATTTATGAAAAACTGGTCTGGTCGATTAGATACCAAGCAGGGAACCTTTGATTTTCCGTGCTCATCTCAAGCAGACTTTGAATCAGCCCGACAAACAGCAGGACACTTAGGCATCCCGCTATATACCTTTGACTTTGAAGCTGAATATCGACAGCGAGTTATTGAATACTTTGTGTCAGAAATTGAACGTGGGCGGACTCCCAATCCAGATATTATGTGTAATAAAGAGATTAAATTCAAGGTGTTTTTGGATAAGTGTCTTTCTCTTGGTGCAGATAAAATTGCAACAGGGCATTATGCTCGAGTGTTCAAGACAGATGATGGAGCATATTTGTTAAACAAAGGGCGTGATGAGACCAAAGATCAATCCTACTTTTTAGCCACTTTAGGACAAGAGCAATTATCCAAAACACTCTTTCCTATTGGTGAATTACAAAAATCAGAAGTGCGAAAAATTGCTCAAGAGATTCATCTTCCAAATGCTAATCGTCCCGATAGCCAAGGAATCTGCTTTGTAGGAGAGATTGATGTAAACCAATTTATTAAAGCCTTGGTTGGGGAAAATCCTGGGGATATTATCACTCAAGATGGACAGGTTATTGGTCAGCATAGAGGGATTTATTTTCATACCATTGGACAGCGAAAAGGCTTGGGGATTGGTGGGGGAATCCCATACTTTGTCGTTGAAAAACGCCTAGAAACAAACCAATTAGTGGTAGCTAAGGGAATAAATCCATTGGATTTGTATCAGAATTCTGTACTGCTGAATCAATTAACTTGGTCAAATACTCCCGTAACTCTTCCCATGGATGTATCCGCAAAAATTCGCTATCGAAGTAGTGATATTGCAGTTTATCTTGAACAAGGAAAAAAGTTAGATGAAGTAGTAGCCCACTTCAAAGAGCCTCAACGGGCCGTAGCAGAAGGGCAATTTATGGTGTTTTATCACGATGATACTTTGCTTGGTTGTGGAGTGATGAATAGGTATGTCTAAATATTTCCTGATTCATGGGTATGGACAGGCCTTGATAGTTGGAATGCCTAGTATTCCTCAAAATGGAGGATTTTATACTTTTGATCAAGAGATTCATTCAGGCAATGCCTATCCATTCGTATGGGCCCTTACCTATCCTCGTGGACAATTTACAGCACTATCTCTCATACACCAGTGGCGATTATATCGACAAGAACAACAATATATACAAACCATTGAATTACAAAACAGATTGTATAATGAGCTATTAGAACAACAACCACAGGTTATTATCGCTCATTCAATGGGAGCTCAGTTATTGTGTAATACGCTCTCTACATACACCTTGCCAACATCAGTACAATGCATTATATTTGTTCAAGCAGATGTGCATCGATGGGATGCTTCTCAGGTAAGCATTCCTATTTTGAACTTGTATTGTTGGTGGGATATTGCATTATGGTCTTCAAGCTTACTGAAACTGAAAACACCCTATGGATTAATTCCCCCACAAAATCAACAGATACAATCATATTTTCGAGGTTTATATCGAGGATGGAACAAGCATCAAGATATTTGGCGAGATGAGAGATATAAGGCTGATATCTTAACACGTATAACTCAGGTAACAGATCTTTTAGAAGATAGCTGAATACTGAATTTAGGGCGGATATCAGGTATCAATTCATTCTGAGAATGGGAGAGTGAGTCTTCGAGCAGATCAATCAGAGTTAGATCAGGATATTATGCTTAATCACAACCTATCTGAAGGAATTTCTTTAGCCACTGGAGAATGGCAATCCGATTCAGTGCATTGTGGTGATGCTACCGAGGTGGTAGATGTTACCAATCCTATAACAGGGAGAACTTGGATGGATAGAAATATTGGAGCAAATAGAGTTGCCCTTTCTCGTACTGATACAGAAGCTTACGGGTATCTTTTTCAGTGGGGGCGAGTTTTTGATGGTCATCAATGTAGAGATTCAGAAGTTATTTTTGCAACAAGTGACAGTGATCAACCTGGACATAGTGATTTTATGGCATCGGTAGAATCTCCGTATGATTGGAGATCTCCTCACAATCATAGTTTGTGGCAAGGATTAGATGGTATAAATAATCCTTGCCCAGTAGGCTATAGAATTCCCACACAAGAAGAGTTTAGTGAAGAAAGAGCTAGTTGGAGTACGGATAATGCAAATGGTGCATTTAACTCTCCACTTAAATGGACGTTAGCTGGATATAGGTTTAGAGCTACAGGAACATTAGAGTTTGTGAATGAAAGGGGACGCTATTGGACATCGGATACTGCTGGAACAAATGCTCGGGCTTTTCGAATATTTACTGGAAGTATTAGTTTTCAGTCGAACCATAGAGCAATAGGTAACTCTGTACGTTGTATTAAAGTATAAGTATAGGTATTTTATGTACTCTATTTGATAGAGTGATATTATGCGCAATCTTTGATTCCATTAGAGTTTTCTTGATAAATATGCTAGTATAAATGAGGTGACATCACTATATTATGAACTCTCAATTATTGAACTATATACAAATCTATGATAGAAAACTCACTTGTGTGGGTGATATTTGCGTCTCTTTGTGCTGGAGTAGGAGGATTTGGACTCAGAATGTGGATTGCTCAGCGGAAAGTAGAATCCGTTGAATCTAAAATCCGTGAATTACAAGAAGACTTTGAATCAGAACGCAAAACACTCCGAAACCAAGCCGAATCAGAGGCTGAAGAAATTCTCGACAAGGCTCGTCAAGAAGCCTCAGAAATTCGTAAAAGCTCTGTATTGCTTGAAGAAAGTATCTTAAAACGAGAAAAAGATCTTGATATACGGATAGAAGAACTGAAAGGAGAGCGAGATATTCTTCGAGAAAAAGCACAAAAAGTAAAATATTTATATCAAGAAGCCGAAGCATTGCGACAGAGTCAAGGTACAAAGTTAGAAGAAATAGCTGGACTGGATAGTATTGAAGCTAAGAGGATTTTGATGGATAAATCTGAAGATATTCATCAAAGTGAACTGGTCGAACAAATGAACCGCTTAGAGACAATGAGACTTGATCAGTTGGAACAAAAAGCTAAGAATATTATGGTTCTGGCTATGCAAAAATATGCTCAAGACCAAGCTAGTGAGATTACCACATCAACAGTGGCTCTTCCTGATGAAGATGTGAAAGGAAAGATTATTGGAAAAGAAGGGAGAAACATTCGAACTCTTGAAAATAGTACAGGAGTACAAATCATTATTGATGATACTCCAGAAAATATTGTACTGTCTTGCTTTGATCCGATTCGACGAAGTATTGCTAAATTAGCTATTGAAAAGCTTATTGAGGATGGACGGATTCAACCAGCTCGAATTGAAGAGTTTGTCGCTCAAGCACGTGAGTCAATTCAGCTGACAATCAAAGAAGCTGGAGAAGCTGCTCTATATGATACAGGAATTACGGGTATTGACCCTAAATTAGTCTATATTCTTGGAAGGTTACGCTTTCGTACGAGTTATGGGCAAAATGTTCTTATGCATAGCGTAGAGGTCTCTCATTTGGCTGGTGCTATTGCTTCTGAGTTGGGCGCAAATGTGATGATTGCTAAAATGGGTGGATTATTTCATGATGTAGGAAAAGCTCTTGATCATGAAGTAGAAGGTACTCACGTAGAAATTGGACGTACTTTATTGAAAAAGTATAATGTGAAGGAAGAAGTAATCAAAGCAATGCAATCTCATCATGAAGAGTATCCATATGAGACTATTGAATCTCGTATTGTTCAAGTAGCAGATGCCTTGTCGGCTTCCCGACCAGGAGCTCGGCGTGATTCGGTAGATAATTATATCAAACGCTTAGGAGAATTAGAAGCTGTCAGTAATTCGTTTGATGGAGTGGAACGAAGCTATGCTATTAACGCTGGTAGAGAGATTCGAATTTTCGTAACTCCGTATAAGATATCTGATTTACAAGCCAAAAAATTGGCTCGTAATATAGCAATGAGAATTGAAGAAGACCTTCAATATCCAGGAGAAATTAAGGTCACTTTGATTCGAGAAACCCGTATCATTGACTATGCTCGATAAGAAAAGCCCTTTACAAGTCAGCAAATAGTCGTTATGATACACACTGAGGATATAATATCCGATATACAAGACAATACATAAGAAAAAACGTCTATGATTGTTTTATTGAGAGGAGGTGAGCGTAGATGACAAAAGCAGATCTCGTAACTGCATTAGCTGATAAAGCTGGTGTATCAAAAAAAGATGCTGAAGCTGTATTACAAGCCTTCACTGATGTTGTAACTGAAAGCCTTTCACAAGGAGAAGATGTTACCATCACTGGATTCGGTACTTATTCTGTGACTGAGCGACAAGCTCGAACTGGAGTAAATCCTCGAACTCTTGAGAAGATTGAAATCGCAGCAACAAAGACCCCTAAGTTCAAAGCTGGAAAGAAATTGAAAGACGCTGTAAAGTAGTCACAATAACAACCCATTTTTTACGAAATTCTCGCAAGAGAACCAAAGCCCCCAGATTTTTCTCGGGGTTTTTGGTTTGTAGGGGCGAGCCTGTGTGCCTGGCCCTAGACATATCCACATTTTTCTTCACCTTATTTAAAAACATATGATATACTAAACGTACAAGAACATAATACTATATCAATGAAAAAACAAGAGCAAAAGAATAAGGGATTCACCTTGCTAGAAATTCTGTTAGTCATAGCAGCGATAGGGATATTAGCAGCGATTGTCATCGTAGCCATTAATCCACAGAGACAGTTAGCATTAGTGCGTAACACCGAGAGAAGTAGTGATATCAATAGCTTGGGAAGAGCATTGGATCAATACCTAATAGATAACGGAGGATATCCAGGAGGAATAACCAATACCTACCAAGAAGTATGTATTAATGGAGAACCAGCAGGAGAATGTGTAGATTTAGACGGAGCATTAGTTCCCAACTATCTCGCTCGCATACCTGCAGAT
>PXDG01000154.1 GCA_003565105.1 Parcubacteria group bacterium
ACAGATATTACCGATTTTCTTAAAACAACCCTCTCGCATCACGACATTATTGAATTTCGAGAGATACTGCCCTCCCTTGATGAAATTTTCGTTCAAACAGTACAAGCTAAGCACTAATCTATGAATCGTTTTTTTCCCGTCTTTAAACGAGAATATTTTGCAAGTATTAAAAATAAGATATTTTGGATCAGTACCATTTTGGGACCAATAGGAATTGCCGCTCTCTTCTTTGTACCCGTATTCATTGCTCAATTCGACGAAGAACCTCAAATAAACCTCCTCCTCGTCCAAACCCAAGACTATTTTTCTGAGGATATTCGTGAGTCCACACCAGAAAATATTACTCTGACCTTTGAAGAGATCTCCACGGAAGAAGCCCGAATAACTCTCCGAGAAAACACTGATTTCGATGCCTTCATTGACTTTAGTTCGATTGACACCACCATAGGCGATTATACCGTTGACGTGGTCTCTCAAAGAACATTATCTCTATCACAAGAAAACCTCGTTGTTCAATTTCTTCGTCCCAACTTACAAGAACTTCGACTTCAAAAAGAAGATATTTCTCGAGATCAATCGGAAAGACTACTCCGTCCCATTAATCCCAACTTCACATCACTGGATGCCGATACTGCCAGCGCTGGACAAGCCTATTTCCTTGCTTACGGATCAGGGTTATTAATGTACTTCTTCCTCATTTCTTATGGAATGAGTGTAATGAAAAGTGTACAAGATGAAAAGAAAAATCGTATCGTCGAAATTCTTCTTTCTTCAATGAATGCTACAGATTTACTTTTTGGAAAAATATTTGGCATCTTAGCAGTAGGAGCTACTCAAATTTTTCTTTGGATAATCCTATCTATACTGACCATCCCCTTTTTAGCAATGATATTCACCCCAGATGAAACTGAAGTCGAAAACCTCACCTTAATTATACAAGAAACCCAAAGTATCGCAGCAACTTTCAATATCTTTACATTAATCCCACTATTTCTTGGATTCCTATTTCTTGGATTATTAATGTACTCTGGAATATACGCCTGTATTGCTGCAAGCACAGATTCTGATTCAGATATTCAAAATATGTCTCTTTTTGCCACCATTCCTATTTTTATCGCCCTTGGAAGCTCGCTCGTAATCATCAATAACCCCAATACCACTCTCGCTACCGTTCTTTCCATTATCCCACTCTTTTCACCATTAACAATGATGGCTCGTCTTCCTTTTGAAGTACCAGGCTGGCAAATAGCCCTATCTTTCGGACTACTCCTTGCCACCGCTCTGGCAACTATCTGGTTATCCGCGAAAATTTATCGTATCGGAATATTACTGTATGGGGAACGAATCTCCTTGAGACATCTCAAGGCTTTACTTAAATAATTTCAATTTACTTCACATATTATTGAGAGTTATACGGTACAGCCAAGTGAAACAAATCAGGTTGAAGAGGTGTATGGTTATCCATTATATCAATAAACGTTTGCTTTTGGTTATTCAAAACATACATCAATCTTTGATTGGTAACCTTCTCTACTCCTAAAGTAGTCGCAACTTGTCCTTTATAATTGTGATTAGGATGTAGAATTGTTGAGTCTACAAATCCACTTAATTTATGTAATGAATCATAAAGGCTACTACTACTTCCTTCTTGGAAGTCAGTTCGACCAGTACCCCCAATTAATAATGTATCTCCGGTAAAGAGTGTCTTGATATTATCCGACTCCACATAGTACGTTAGTGAATCATTAGTATGACCAGGAGTTTCTAAAACAGTTATCTGAAAACCAAAAAACTGAAGGGAGTCTTGATCTTGTAAAGAAAGGTTTTTCTTAAGAGTATGAGAATTTTTACTTAATCCAATTCGAATGTCTGGATATAGACTTTTGTATAAGTCTTTTGCTGAAAAAAAGTCAGCATGGGTATGAGTCTCTAAAACATGACTGATTTGAAGAGATTTTTGTTCTATAAATTTAATCATATCTTGAGCCATGTCATAACTAGGGTCAATGATCACTGCTTTCAAATCATTGCCAGCTACAATGTAAGAAATAACTCCTTGCTTACTTAAAAATGGATATATCATCATATAAACAGTGTTAATAAAGTCATATATAATATTTCACACACCTATAGTATATTACCCCCTTAATGTACCTCCAAACACTTGCCATGCCAAGGCAGACTTTGCAACAAGAGAGAGAATAACATACATACGTTCACCATATATATAATTTTTCCATGGTCCTATTTGTTTGTATTGTAGCCACATATTTAAGGCAAAGATATTAAAGAATATGAATAAAGAGTAAAATATTGCATATACAAAGTCGGGCACAGGAACAGCTTCACTTGCTCGAGAAATAGCGGTAAAGAAATACAGTCCTAATACTATCCAAGGAACAATTCCTGCAACACATCCAAAAATAAAGGCTGTCCAGTTTGCCTTACGATCTGGATAAACTTCTTTTTGTAGAGAATTATACTGTTCGGCAAGAAGTCCAAAAAGATTCATAGATGCATTAAGGATAAAAATAAGTATTAAGCTTCCAAGATCATATATCCCACACAAGAGTGCAATAATGATAATCATAACCGATGATGAAAGTGCATATTCATACCAACGAGCGTAGTTCCGCTCTTTTTGTAAATTAGATACATACCAGTTATATCCCTGAGGTAAACTTACAAAGAAATGAGCAGTCGCCGACAAGATCAAGAAAACTACAATAAGCGGAGCAATTTCAATATTAGCAATTACTTCTAAAGAAGTTCCAAATGACTGATTAGTAGGATCAGGATTAAGATAATTAGTTGTAATCGGTAAACTACTATCATTAGCCAACAACCAGACAGCAACTGCTTGTCCTAAATGAAGAAAACCCATAACAATGTTAAATTTTCTTAATTTAGGGAATGAATATTTAGTTTGCATAGAATGTGTCATATTTTGGTATAATATAATAATACAATTATTATATCACTAAATCTATTAAATTACTTATATGCCACATTCTCTCAGAACACGCCCCTGGAATCGAGCCCCCCAACAGGTCTATTCACTCTCTACTACGAACAATGGAGTGATTAATATGAATATCTGCACCTATGTCACTCCAATTACAATGAAGCCCAAACAATTTGTAATTGGAGTGTATCATAACACGCAGACCTACGACAACCTCAAAACAACCCACGAAGGGCTCCTTCAACTACTTGGTGCAGATCAAACATATCTCATCACTCCTCTTGGGAAAAAATCTGGATCTACATATAACAAACATACCTATTTAACCAGTCACCATACCCTCGAATTCATTCAAACCTTTGCCTACCTAAAACACAGCTTAGCCTACATCCATATCAAAGTAAAAAAATGGCTTCCAGAGTCAGACCATGATATAATAATAGCAGAAGTTATCTCTTGGAAAAATCTCAGACACGGAACACCATTGACTACAACCTACCTCAAAGACCAAAAAATCATCAGGTAAAGGACCAGCACTCTGTCATATAGTATTCTGGTAATATGTTCTTAAATCTCACTAACATTTATGAATATCTCATACTATCCTGCCCAATCTCGTGGAGGAGCTGACTACGATTGGCTTAAAACCAATTATTCCTTTAGTTTTGCTTATTATATGAATCCTCGCCGGATGGGATTTGGCCCACTTCGCGTCCTCAACGATGATTGGATTGCTGCAAATAGTGGATTCCCTCCACACTCACACGCCAATATGGAGATTATTACCATCCCCTTCTCTGGGACACTTTCTCATAAAGACAGTTCAGGAGGAGAAGGTACTGTTGCTGCAGGAGAAGTCCAACTTATGTCTGCAGGGACTGGAATTACCCACTCTGAGTATAATACATCCCTCGACACTCCAGTGACACTCTTTCAAATCTGGGTTGAACCGAACCAAATGAATGTTGCGCCACGATACGAAGAGAAAGATTTTGAATTTTCCAAAGTCAACAATACCATTAAACCTTTTATTACCCCTACTGGAGAAAATGACACTTTTCAGATTTATCAAGATGCCTATTTTTCTTGGGCACATATCTCTTCTAAACAAAATCTAGAATATTCTCTTCATACAGAATCTCACGGACTCTTTACTATTGTAATTGATGGCCAAGGAAGCATCGATCATCAAACGCTGTACCCTCGAGATGCTCTAGAAATCAGGCATTCTTCTTCCGCACTTCTTCAGAGCAATACCAGTATGAGAGTTCTCTTGATTGAAGTTCCTATACAAGGATAACTGTCTCATAAATTGAACATACATTCACCCATCCATATCGACACTCCACACCTCTTGTATATTTGTATTTTTAATGTAAATACAAATATGATACAATAAAAATATATCAAATAAAATAATCCTCTATGTTGCGATTTTCCAATGTATCCCAATCGTATGGAAGCAAGGAAATTTTACACGACATCTCCTTTGAGGTGGAACCAGGAAAAATGTATACTCTTATCGGACCAAATGGTTCGGGAAAAACAACCCTTCTGTCTCTAGCGGCTGGCCTTCTCCCTCCCCAGGTTGGGGAAGTTATCATTGGAGATCATTCTATGACCACCGATCCAATTGAAGCCAAGAGACTCACCGCACTCATCCCCGATCAACCAAATATTTGGCCAGGAATGACAGGGTTTGAATTTCTCCATTTTGTTGGGACACTATATGGAATGACGCCTAGAGAACGTGACACCAAAATCCAAGAATTATTACCCCTCTTTACCTTAGATGGAACTGAACACGAACAATTTGACACCTTCTCACGAGGGAATAAACAGAAATTTTCCGTAATGGCTGCTTTGTTACACTCTCCTAAACTCATTTTGATTGATGAACCAATTGTAGGACTTGATCCTATAAGCATTGAAATATTACTCACTCGCCTTCGGGACTTTTGTAATGAAGGCGGAACAGTCTTTATGGTAAGTCATACAATGGATGTATCTGAACGTATTTCTGACACTATTGGATTACTTCATAGTGGGACATTAGCCCATCAAGGAACCCTCGATGAATTACGAAAAATCGTAGGAGATGACTCCGCTTCATTAACTCAAATTTATACACACTTACTTTCCATATAATTATGATTTCTCTCCTGCTATCATATCATCTCAACCAAGGAAAGAGATTCTTTAGTGAACATAAAACATCCCGAATAGTCATTAGTACCATATCCATCCTGTTTGGGGGCTTTGTGTCTTGGGGGCTCTTTCTTCTCTTTCGTGGAGGCATTGACTATATCGAAACACAGGATTTTGTAGGAAAAGCTCTTTTAGAGTATATGTATCAATCCTTCTTTTTAATTATTACTTTCTTCATCTGGATTAGTACTATTATTTTTATATTATTTCGTATCGCAAAATCCGACATTGACGCTTGGTTGATAGAAAGCCCGAAAGCAGAAATCCTGCCTCTCTATTGGGCTGGGTTATCCTTCATTGTAAGTACACCCATAATCATAGCAATTCTGCCTGAATTACTTGCCGCCCATACAATATACGGATTATCGGCTATCAGCTGGATGCTAGGGATACTTTCAATTGCAGCCTTTCTCATAGCCGTAGTTGGAATGGGATTGGCTTCATTGGCCATTACAATGAAAATACTCACTTTATGCAAAGCTCTCTCTCTTCGAGCAATTATTATCTTCTTTTCCCTAATAGGTATTTGTTTTCTCATAGGAATCGCCTATGTAACCGTCTGGCAAGATACCACCCAAGTTTTTCAAGCAGAAATTATCGATATTAACCAAGCTAATCCAGAGCAAGTCACAAGAGCTTTTGCTTGGACTCCTGGATATCTAATGGCACAACTACTCCTCACCCTACATACCAATAATGTCATTGAAGCTACCGTCTGGTTGATAGGACTCTCAGTTATTGGACTACTATCATTTGCTGTGTACTGGGGAATAATGCAATCTTCACTACTTTCTTTATGGACCAGTTTTCGCGCTGCTAATCGAGCGCGTCCACACGTAAGAAAAACCTTTCCAACCCTAGGAACAAGTGTCAACCAAGCCATTGCCGAAAAAGAAATCCTCTCCATTATCCGTAATAAAAAAGATATCCTATGGGTAGGATTTGTAGGTCTTCTTTGGGGACTCACAATGGCAATGACACGACGGGCTCCTGAGATAACCCTGGAAACCATCACTGATCAAGATAGGTTCATTGTCTACGGAGTCTGGGGCGTGTCTATGTACTTCACCTTCCTCATCTTGCTTCGTTTTGTCTTTACCAGCTTCATATATGACCAACCCTTCCAATGGATTTTACTTTCTTCTCCTATCTCACAACTCAAATTATATCTTGGGAAATTATCTTCCTTTCTTGGGTTAGGAACAATACTCATTATTGCACTCGTTTCGTTTGCCTCTTGGTTACTCGAACTTCCCCTAATGATTTATATCTTCATCCTACTCTTAGGAGTAGGCGGAGTGTTCTTTGGAACAACTCTTTCCCTTGCTCTTGGTTCCAACTTTCTTAAAACCAGTAGAAAACTGATTACACGTGATCAAGCCTCTACATCTCTTCCTGGATTAATGTTCGTCTTGATTACCTGTTTATGGAGTGTATTAGCAGTTATAAGCCTCGAGCAAGGCATTATGACTGGACAATGGAATGCCTTCACTCTTTTCTGCATTATTTCATTTTTGTCCTCATATGTATTCAACCTGATAACTCGACTTAAAATTCGAAACTTATCGACCTAACAAACTGACTCTAGACACCGACATAAGACTCTCACCCACTCTTTCAATATAACTTGAATTATGTTAGGATGAAACAGCTCGATTACTGGTGTATATATGGCCAAATATTATAAGAATTCCCAACAACAAATCCAATTTCTCATTGATACATTATCAATAACATCACAAAGTAAAGGAGTTGATCTTGGATGTCAATCAGGAGAACATCTGCAAAAACTTCAAAACATATCCCCCACTATCTATGGAATAGACCTCAAGAAGTTCTCCAACCTAAAGAACTTCTACCAACTTGATTTTTTTCGAGAAGACATTCCTTTATCGAATCTCGACTTTGCCTACTGCCTTTCTCCATACTTTGATACTGATTGGTGGAAGATAGAAGACTTCTTAGAGAATGTACATTCCTGTCTCAAAATGAATGGGCACTTTATCCTTGATCTGTTTCATTATCATACAATGAAAGTAGGAGACAAGCGTCAGACTCATAGATTAACTAAATCTGAAGTTACTGTATCTACTTTTACCAGAGAACCAGATAGAGTATCGTTGCAAAGGACTATTATTCGTTTTGATGGGCAGCAAAAGCATATTACAGGAGTGTGGAGAGTCTTTACCCAAGATGAACTCGTTACTCTACTGGATCAGCAAGGGTTTATGATTCTCCATCAGTATGGAGATTTTGATAAGAATATGCCCCTTGATTGGAATACACCTATATCAGAAACAAAAAGACTTGTTATCCATGCGAAAAAATATCGTTAATAAGAGAATTACTCAATAATCACATTACAAAACGGTTCATCTCGAACCGTTTTTCTTTCACCAAAAACTCACCTGTGCAAACAGAATAATTGATCTGAAAATTAATTATTTGAAGCATTCTCGATAATACGCTCTAGAACCTTGAAATAAACCGATACTTCTTCTGGAGTACATCCCTTCAAGATGTTTTGAATCGCTTGGTTCACAGATGTTTCAATCAAAGGAATCTGTGACCGTGTAGTTAGAGTAAGCGAAACAATCTTCTTTCTCTTATCATCTGGAGAATTCGTAATTTCAATCATTTGTTTTTTTCTGAGTATTGTAATCATCTGAGTAACCAACGGGGGTTCTACCGATAGGAAGGCCGCTATCTCTTTTTGCTCCAATAATGGATATTCATACAACACCCCCAAAAGACCCCACTCAGATGGAGAAATATTGTATTGTTCCAAAGTGCGAGCAACAACAGCACGTAATTCTCGATAAGCAATAGAAAAAGACTGCCATACAATATAGCAGTCTATAGGATACGAATGAATACTTCCATTACGGTCTATTAGGGTTATTACAGGCTGAATCAATCCAATCTTGATTACCAGACCTCTGAGCACGACTACACGCTTCATCACAAGAATTAATACGCTCTCCGTTACGTCCAATTCGATAAAGTGTGCAGTTTTGATGACGTTCTTGCAAATTCTGATACTCTCTCTCTTTCTCATAGATAGCATCTAAGAGTCCCGTTGGATCATAGTCTCTCAGTACCTCAAATTGTGAGGCAAAGCCACTGGTAATAACCAATGGAGCAATGATAACACTGAGAGCTAATACACCAATACCCGCAATCAAGCTCAAAAAAATCGCCGACCCGACATTATTCATAAAACCACCTCTCTGACAATGTACTAATCCATTATATACCGTATATCCTGATTTGCAAAGCTATCATTAAACCGATGCCCCTCTGAGAATAGTAGCAGACATTGCTCCTACTATGGTACAATGGTTAGAACTCCTCATATCTGAATCAATTACGAAACGGAGTATGACACCACTAACTCATACTATCTATGTCTATTAGACCTTGGAAAGAACGCTCACGAGAAACAGTCTTCAGTAAATATTCACGAAGCATCGTAAAAGTAGAATATGAGATGCCTAACGGAAAGATCGCAGATTATTATATCAGAGATGAACAGAACTCTGTCGCCTGCTTAGCACTAACCAATAATAATATGGTGATTTGTGCCAAACAATTTCGTCCAGGACCAAGTACCATTTTATACGAACTCCCAGGAGGAGCTATTGATGAAAATGAAGATCCTATAACTGCTGGACTCCGCGAACTCCAAGAAGAAACGGGGTATATTGGAACACCCACCTACGTAGGTCAATGCTACAGCTGTGCCTACTCTCAAGCTATCAAACACGTGCTATTCGTCCAAAATTGCCACCCACACACATCTCAAAGCTTAGATGAATTTGAAGATATTGAAGCCTGTGAAATCCCTCTACCTGAGTTTCGGCAATTACTACGATATGGACAAATAAGTGATGTTCATATCGGCTATATGGCTTTAGACTTTGCACAATTATTATAATCTCACTTTAGATTGAATATGAACCATCGTATATCCCTGCTCATAGGACTAATTATTCTTTCAGCATTAGGCTTTGTCATTTGGGGAATGTTCCCAGAAGCACCTGAACCAAGACTCAATCAACCAATTACAGACGTCACTGATTCCATCAGTAATAAAACTCCTACCCTTGAATCAGTAGCAAAAAATCTTGGACAAATCTGGGCACTCGACGTACTTCCCAATGGAAATATTCTGGCTACTCAAAATGAAGGATCCTTACTCCTTGTAGATACCAATACAGGTCAAACTCAAGAGATTTCGAATCTTCCAGAAGTTGATTCTCGTGGACAAGGTGGACTGTTAGATATTACCATCTCTCCTGACTTCCAAACTAACTCTACTGTTTATATCACCTATACCGATAGCAATGATACTGGAAAAACTACCACACATCTTGCAAGCGGAAGGATAAACTTAGAGACCAACACGCTTGAAGATGTTCAAGTACTATTCATTGCCGAACCCTTCTTAGACTCAACCGCTCACTACGGTTCTCGGGTAATAGAGCAGGATAAGTACCTTTTTCTCACCATTGGAGATCGTGGCAATAAAGACTTTGAGAACCACCCTTCTCAAGATACCACTAATGTCTTAGGAACTACTGTGCGTCTCAATCTTGATGGAAGTATTCCAGAAGATAATCCATTCGTTGACACTCCCAACTTTCATCCAGCAATCTATACCTATGGACATCGAAATGTCCAAGGAATGGCCATACAGCCTGAAACTGGTGCAATATGGCAAAGTGAACACGGCGAACAGGATGGGGATCGTATCAATCGATTAGAGACAGGAGCAAACTTTGGCTGGCCAGAAACACACAGCGGGTGTACCTATCTTACAGGACGCTCAATCGGAGTTCCTCACTCAGAACGAGCAGACGTTCCTAATCCAGCCTTCGACTGGGACTGTGGTTCTGGAGGTTTTCCTCCAGCTGGGATGACCTTTTATGATGGAGACACCTTTCCTGAATGGCAAGGAAACCTCTTTGTCGGAGGACTTGCCAGTAGATATCTAGGACATTTTCGAGAAACATCTCCTGGAGTACTCGAAGAACTTCCCCCTCTTCTGAAAGAAGAAGGTTGGCGAATCCGTGACATTGTCGTTCATCCCTTGGATGGAGGACTCTATCTCGCTGTAGAAGGAGGCGAAGATTCTATTGTTAGAATTGTCGGAAAGGAAAGTTAACCACTCACCTTCTGGGAGTTCTTACGTTCATTGATATCCCCACCTCTGTAACTCGTGATTATTTTTGAGACAGTATGCTTTTTACTGTACTAATTTCAACCACTCTCTGCTCCCCTGACT
>PXDG01000185.1 GCA_003565105.1 Parcubacteria group bacterium
ACATTTGAAGAACTTCTCTTGAATCCCCTGATATGTGGGGATTTTTTCTTGACAGTGGGGCAGTATGATTCTATAATGGATATATGTGGGGGAAAGTGGTGAATAGTGGAGAATATATTTTACAAGCACTGAGATTATGTTTATTGGAGAGTACAATCATTCCCTTGATGCAAAAGGAAGACTCGCGGTACCTCGAAAGTTTCGTGACGACCTTAGTATGGGAGGGGTTGTAACCAAAGGACTTGATAAGTGTTTGTGGATTTATACCTATGAAGAATGGAAAAAAATTGCCACGAAGCTCAGTAGTTTACCAATTAGTCAGACGAATACTCGTGCTTTTGCTCGATTGATGCTTGCAGGCGCAATGGATGTAAATGTTGATAAACAAGGTCGAGTGATGATCCCAGAATATCTACGTGAATACGCTGGATTAGGAAAGAAGGTAGTGGTAGCAGGTCTCTTTGATCGACTTGAGTTGTGGAATGAATCAACCTGGGAAGAATATAAAGCTAAGACCGAAGCCGAAGCCGACACGATTGCCGAACAACTATCAGAGTTAGGAGTTTAGATATGGAATGGAGTCACATCTCAGTTATGAAAGAAGAGTCGTTGGCTCATTTATCTCTCCATTCTCGAGGAGTCTATGTAGATGCGACCCTTGGGCTCGGAGGTCATACGGTTGCTATTGCTGATTATCTTGATGCTGGGAAGGTGATTGGCATAGATACTGATGGTCAGGCTCTCAATATTGCAAAAGAACGACTTACAGCAGTGTTAGATAAGGTTGAATTAGTGCAAGGAAACTTTGTTGAGATTGATAGTGTTGTTCAGAACCTGGGACATCGTAAAGTAAATGGGATTCTTGCTGATTTGGGGGTTTCATCAATGGAATTAGACAACCCTGAGCGAGGATTTAGCTTCCAACAAGATGGGCCGTTAGATATGAGGATGAATCCTCAGGGACAGGATCTTACTGCGGCAGATATTGTAAATACCTACACTGAAGCTGATCTGGCTGAATTATTTCGAAAGTACGGAGATGAAATCTTTCCTGGAAGGATTGCTCGAGTAATTGTAGAACAACGTAGAAAACAAGAGCTTCGAACAACTCAAGACCTGGTAGAGCTTATTCTCTCTGTGGTTCCTCGGAAGCGTGTCGGAGGAATTCATCCAGCTACACGAGTCTTTCAAGCCTTACGGATTGAAGTGAATGATGAGTTGACAGCCCTGGAAGTGTTTATTCAAAAATCAGTAGATTTGTTAGAGTCTGGTGGACGGCTGGTGATTATCTCGTTCCATTCTGGAGAAGATCGGATTGTGAAACATATCTTTCGTAGGTTAAAACAAGAACAAAAAGGCAAAATTATTACCAAAAAACCCCTTTTACCCAGTGAAGAAGAAAAAATGTCAAATCCACGATCCCGAAGTGCTAAAATGCGCGTTTTAGAAAAACATTAATACACCATCATGATTCGAACACTTAATCCGCTCAAAGTTCTGACTCTGATTCTTCTATTATTAAGTATCGTATATATTGCGGAGATGACCAATTTGTCTGTCCAAGGATATGAAATACAATCTTTACAGAAGGATTTGCAGGAAGTTCGACAAGATCAAACTTACTTGAATATGTTAATCGCTCAATCTGGATCTATTAATTATCTTCGAGATACTGATTTTGTCAAAGACGAAATGATAGCATCTGAGTTTCAATTTATAGCAGGGGATACGGCTTTGGTACAGAGATAAAAATAGTTGAGTGACGTTGGTACTATGAATCAAACTATCCATACAAAGAGATTTAAATCATCTGAGGGGCACCTTTGTAGGTTTAAAATGCTCCTCTTTTTGGGGACAATATTTTTTATACTCGGTTCGGTTGGGTGGAGAGCCTTTGAGTTACAAGTGAATGAATACGCAAAGTATAAAGCGATTGCAGCTTCTCAACATACAAGAGAGTTTTCATTGAGAGGAGAAAGGGGAAATATATATGTTCAAGATTTAAAAACAGATGGAATATTTCCTGTAGCAATTAATCGAAAAGTGTATAATGTGGCAATAGATGCTCGTACTATTGATTCATCTTCAGAAGAAAACCAACAAAATATTCGTGAAGTTCTACAAACTCGATTTGGTAAGGAAGAAGAGACGGTAAATACGATGCTAAATGACGTTAATTCTCAATGGAGGTTGATTTCTCGTGGAGTTCCACAAGAAGAAATAGAAGATGTTCTTACTATGCGGTTGCGAGGACTCATTCTAGAAGAAGGTCAAGAAAGATTCTATCCAGAACGAAACTTTGCGGCATCAGTGATTGGATATATGCAAAAAGATCAGGTAGATCAAGGGAAATATGGTGTTGAACAGTATTATAATGATTATTTGAAGGGGGCGGATGGGTTTGAGCGAAAAGAAAGTGATAGAAGAGGAGTCTGGTTAGCTATGAGTGATAGAGATCGAACAGAGCCAACTCGAGGATCTGATATTGTGTTAACATTAGATCATACTGTTCAATTTCAGATGGAAGAGACCTTAGCTGCATTGGTGGAAAAATTTGATCCGAAAAATGCTATGGGAATCATTATGGATCCTCAAACAGGTGATGTTCTCGCAATGGCTAATGCTCCTAATTTTGATCCCAATCGATATGCTGAAGTAGAAAATATAGAATTATTTCGGAATCCAAGTATTTCTAATCTATATGAACCAGGATCAATTTTTAAACCCTTTACTGTAGGTCTAGGTCTTGATGCAGGAGTTATTGCACCCAGTACTGAGTATGAAGATAAAGGACAATTAACGCTGAATGGCTTTACAATACGTAATGCTTTGTCAAGAGTTCATGGTCGTCAGACAATGCAATATGCTCTAGATAATTCTCTCAATACTGGAATGGTGTATATTCAGCAAAAACTAGGTCGACAAGCATTTTCTGATGGGTTGTTGAATAAATTTCAACTTGGAAAACCAACGGGAATAGGATTGCCTTCTGAGGCTCATCCTAATTTAAATAATATTCAGCGAGAAGCGAGAGATGCTCGAGATATTAATTATGCAACAGCTTCGTATGGGCAAGGGATTGCCTTTAGTTCCCTACAGATGCTAACAGCCTTTAACTCTATTGTTAATGATGGTATTATTATGCAGCCTCGTATTGTTAAAGAAATTCGTGATTCCAATGGGGGGGTAACGACTGTTGAATCACAAGAGTTAGGAAGAGCATTGTCTTCAGAGGCAACGCGTAAATTATCAGAAATGATGGTAAGTACAGTAGATAATGGACATGGTCGAGGAGCTGCTGTTAAAGGGTATTCGATTGGTGGAAAGACAGGAACTGCTCAGATTGCTTCAGATGGTGGGTATGGAGAAGATACCTTGCAATCATTTATTCAATTTGCAACTTTGTCCAATCCTCGATATACTCTGATTATATCACTAGATAGTCCAAAAGGATCTCGATTTGCCGATGGTTCTGTGGTTCCTGCGGTTGGAGAGCTCAATGAATTTCTGCTTAATTACTTTGAATTAGAAAAAGATCGTATTATTATTGAATAACGCTACAGGTTGGCATAAGAAAGACAAATGAAACAAAGACTCATCATTATACTAAAGAAAATAACAAGGGAGATTCTTGCTAAACATCAACCGATTATTATAGGTATTACAGGTAATGTAGGGAAAACAACCACACGAAATGCCTTAGTTGGTTTTTTATCAGAATTTACCCCAGTAGGGAGTAATTATGAAAATTATAATAGTGATTTAGGAGTATGTTTATCAATTATTGGAGCAAAAGAACCAGGTAAAAACCCTTTTAAGTGGCTCTCTATTTTCTGGAAAGGATGGTTAATGACTCTAAATATTAATCCAGAATTTCCTCCCGTATGGATTTTGGAGATAGGTATTGATGGAGTCGGTGATATGGACTTTTTTGTTCAAGATTTTTTGGAATTTGATGTTATTATATTTGGTTTTGTAGGAGAAAATCCAGTGCATACTGAAAATTTTGGAAGTAGAGATGCACTGATTTATGAAAAAGGCAAGATTCTTCGGGGGCTTAAAGAAGATGGCCTTTTGATTATTAATGGTGATGACCCATATATAGCTCATTTGTATCATAAACGAAAAAATGTGCTTACTATTGGGTTTGAGGATACGGTCGATATTCAAGCTTCAGATTTCTATTCATCGATACGTGTTGAAGATACTCAAGAGCAGTGGGATGAATGTTACACCTCCCTCATTCCTTATGGAGGATTTAAAATTATTCACAAAGGAGCTGTTATTCCGTTTAAGTTGGATTATTTAATAGGGAAGCAGCAAGTATATAATATTTTGCCAGCAATTGCTTTAGGTATATCTGATGGAATTAATCTTGTGGACATTGCTAGTAAAATCCACGATCTTAAACCAATGAAAGGGCGTATGCGATTTATGGAAGGAATTAAAGATTCTTTATTAATTGATGATTCTTATAATGCAGCCCCTGCAGCAATGATGGCAGCTCTCGAGACTCTTTCGAAATTAAATATTCCAGATATTCGTCGTATTGTTGCTTTGGGAGAGATGAAGGAATTAGGATCAGCTTCTGTAGAAATTCACAAAAAAATTGGAAAGTATATAGCCGAAAAGCAGATTGATATATTTATAGGTGTGGGTATAAATATGAAAGATGCAGTCTCAGAATATCGATTATTAAAGCCAGATGGAACATCTCAGTATTTTGATGATTCATTTGAAGCTGCTGAATGGATAAAAAATCAGATTGGATCAAGTGATGTATTATTGGTTAAGGGGTCTCAAAGCTCTCGTATGGAACGAGTCTCTTCTGAAGTATTAGCGAATAAACGATATAGAACGGAACTACTTCCTCGTCAATCTGATGAATGGTTGCAGAAAGTATGATACAATAAAGTAAGTGAATATTAAGAATGTGATATGACAAAAAAAGAACCAACTTTCACTGAAGCCTTCCAGAAATTAGATGATTTATCAAAAAAGTTTGAACAGCAAGATGTTGATTTGGAAACCAGCGTAACTTACTTAGAACAAGGTTTGAAGTTAGCATCGATATGTAAAAAACGATTAGCTGAAGTGGAAAATACCGTAATGCAAATACAAGAAAAATATAACGAATCAAATATATGATCAGGCGAATTCTTTGGACAATTTCTTTGACTATGATATTCTTTTCTCTGGTTACAGTAGGGGATTCAAAGGAGTTGGACTTTCTTGTTCAATGGAAAGAGGATTGTGTTGCTGCAGCATTTATTGGTGAAGAATTAACAGAGGATATATCTGCTGTTCCGATTCGAGATGTGGGGAAAGCCCTGACTCATCCATGTGCTGAGCAAGTTGAAAGAGATAGAGTTGTCTCAGTAGCAACGAATGATACTCGCTTTAATGAACAATGGGCACTCAAAAATACTGGACAAACTATTGGTGGTCAAAAAGGAGTCAGTGGTCGAGATATAGGTTTTGTTGAAGGGTATAATAAAATCCGATCAACACCACAAGGTAATACGGTAGTTGCGGTTGTTGATACAGGTGTAACATCTATTAACGAGCTTTCTGGGCGCTTAACGGGAGGGAGAAATATTATTAACAATAATACTAATGTTACTGATGAAAACGGCCACGGAACATTTATTGCGTCATTAATTGCGTCACGAGTAGGGAATGGAGCAGGAATAGCGGGGGTAAATGATAGAGTTCGCATTATGCCAGTGAAAGTATTAGATGAGACAGGTACTGGCTTACTCTCTAATTTAATTATTGGAATGCAATATGCTATTGATAACAATGCGCATATTATAAACTTGAGTTTGGTAACTAATTATACTTCGAGTTTGGATAGTATTATTGAGCGAGCACATAATAGAGGAGTTATTGTAATAGCTGCAACAGGGAATGAAGGTAAAAATCTCAATAATTCTCGAGTATCTCCAGTGAATAATGATGGGAATGGTAATTGGGTTATTGGAGTTGGTTCCCATAACAATAGAGGGGATCGCTCAGATTTCTCTAACTTTGGTGTCGGTACTGATGTTCTTGCCCCAGGAGAGGCTATTGTTGGAATGGATGTAGATAATACCGTAGCTTACCGATCAGGAACCTCAGCTGCTGCGGCTATAGCAACAGGAGTGGTTGCTTCTTGGAGAGATTATTATGGGAAATTAACCCCTGTAGAAGCTCAAAATCTTATTCAATCATATAGTGTAGGTGGTCGAATTTCTATGTCCCGAGCAATGGTTTCTCGTAATTATCCTAATGGTATGCTTATTAAAAGTCCTACCTCAGGAGTCTTTCTATTGCAACAAGGATTACGACGGCCTATCATTAGCCCGCAAGTATTTCTTGCACATAATTTTGATTGGAATCATATTGTAACTATCTCCCAATCTGATTTTGATAGAATTCCTATGGGCTCAGCCTTACCACTTCGTGATGGAACCCTAGTAGCTGATTCTCAACGGGTGTATCTTATTGAGAATCAACAGAAAAGAGCAATTGCCTCAGCCCAAGCATTTTTACAAATGGGATACTCCTGGTCAAATATATGGCAGGTTGATAGTGGTGTTTTGAATCTGCATCCAACAGGCGCTATTATTGGTCCAGAACAACGAATCCCAAATGGAACTATTGTTTCTGCTCCAGGTACAGGAGTGTATCTTATTGAAGGACAAAGAAAGCGTCCGATTCCAGATCCCTTTACGTATTTAACTCATTTTCGCTGGGAACAGGTAATTCAGGTGAGTCGTGCCAGGCTTGATGTTATTCCTAATGGATCTCAGCTTCTTCCAAGAGAAGGAACTATTATTGCGAATACTCAGACAGTATTTTTTATAGAAGGAAATACTCGTAGACCATTTGCGTCTGCTAATGCGTACTTAGGACTTGGGCTGTCTTGGGACCGAGTACAGACTCCTGGAAATGCAGTTGTGGGAAGATTTTCTGTTGGGAATCCAATTCAATAATAATAACTATATAATCATATGAAAAAAAGAATTGCAATTAATGGATTTGGAAGAATAGGCCGAGATTTCTTTCGATTATCTTTAGAAAAACCCTATTGCGACTCAGTAGAAGTTGTTGCGGTAAATGACCTTGGAGATGTTGAAAACTTAGCGTATCTATTGAAGTATGATACGGTGTATGGAGTACTTGATTCTATTGTAGAATCAACGTCAGAAGGATCTACTTCGATAATAGTTGATGGCAGAGAGATTAAGGTCTGTTCAGAACGAAACCCAGCTGACTTACCTTGGGAAGAAATGAATATTGATGTTGTGGTGGAGTCAACAGGATTCTTCACCAGTACGGAGGCTGCTCAAGCTCATATTGATGCTGGAGCAAAGAGAGTAGTTATTTCAGCTCCAACGAAAGATGAGACGTTGATGATTACCCCTGGACTTCTTGAAGAGAAACTGACTGATGTCAAGATCTCATCTAACGCGTCTTGTACTACCAATGCAACCAATCCTGTAGCCGCTATCCTTCATGGAACACTAGGAATTAAGAAAGCAATGTTATCTACGGTTCATGCTTATACCTCTACTCAATCTTTGGTTGATGGAATGGCTACCAAAGATATGCGACGAGGTCGTGCAGCAGCTGCTAATATTATCCCATCGAGTACAGGGGCTGCAAAAGCTGTTGCTACAGTAATTCCTGATCTGGAAGGTAAATTTGACGGTATTGCTATTCGTGTACCTGTATCTTCTGGTTCATTGATTGATTTAACGATGTTAGTAAATAGAGAAACTTCAGTTGCTGAAGTGAATCAAATTTTGACTGATTCTAGTCAATTACCTCAGTGGAATAATGTCATAAAAGTCACTAAAGACCCTATTGTGTCTAGTGATATTCTTGGATCCCGATATGGATCTATTGTCTCTCTTGATTTAACTCAAGTTGTAGATGGAGATATGGTTAAAGTGATGGCCTGGTATGATAACGAGTGGAGTTATACTTCTATGTTAATGAATCATACCCAAACAGTTTGTAATCTATTGTAATTAGGGGCTGGAAAAATCATAACTAAAAAAGAGACTGATTCAGTCTCTTTTTTAGTTATGATTGGGTTAGCTGAGGATAGTGGTTGATGTTTCAGTAAGATGTGTCAAATATGATAAAATTGCTGAAGTATAGGCTATAAAAAATAGTGTTGCCAAATATAGTATTGGGAATGCTCGTAGAGTAAGTCTTCTCATAAGAAAAATGTTAAAGTATGGTAGGTATTATACTACACGTTAATATTTTTGTCAATCAATACTGACTATTTTGTAACACCAATTTTCTTGGAGAGAATTGGTGTTAGTGGTGGTTCTATAATAAGAGTAAGGAGAATGACCCACATACCCACTGCAATGACAAAGTCAGATTCAATTATGTTATATGAAGAGGCAATTACAAGTAACACGGCAGCAATGATACCCGTTTCTCTAATCATTGCGAGAAATACTAGGTCCTCTAGTTGAAATCTGTGATTTATGAGCCAGGGAAAGAGTGAGCAGAACACGACAAAAGGGCGAATGAGTAGTACAAAAACAACAGTGGCCAATATTCCTATCGGCGCATATGCAAGTAAAATGTCTAAAGGGACTAATGCACCTAATATGATGAAAATGAAAGGGAAAATAAGATGGTTTAAAAGATTCTCATTAAAAATAAAAGCTTCTTTAATATCTCCTGAGATATCTGTCATAAGTCCAGCCACAAATGCCGCTAGGAATCCTGCTCCACCTAAAAGATTACCTACTACAAAAGTGAATACTGGAACAGATAAAAAGAGGGCGGGATCGGTTTTAGAATGTTTTGCATTGGTATGTATCGAGTATAAGCTTTTCATTAGACGGTAGCCTCCGTATCCAACAAGTATACCTGAGACAATTTGTAGGGAAAATGCTTCATAGGTAGTTTTCCCCGCTAATGGAGCAAAGTAGTTAAAAACATTGTTTCCTAAAATAGGCGTTGTGAGAAAAGCAACAAGAAGAAATCGAGTAAGTATACTCCCGCTAATATCGGTGAGAGCTGATTCGGATATAGCAATTTCTTTAATGAACTTACGTTTAAAATTCATTACATTTAGAATAGGAATAATTGCTGTTGGGTCTGTTGAAGAGAGTGCTATAGAAAGAATTACAATAGAAGGCATCAGTCCAGGCTCATATATATTCAAAGCGAGTGCTAACCAATACATTACTGATGAGAATATTAATGAAGTTAATATTACTCCTAAAAATGATAGTGTTGCAATAGGAAAAAACCATTCTTTAAAATTTTTGAAAGGGATTTCAATTCCTCCGCTAAAAAGTATAATTGCTGCAAAGAGCTCCATCACAATACGAAGAATTGATATATCTTGGGTGAAAATGCCTACAAGTGGTTCTAATGCTATTCCAGCAAAAATAACCCAAACAAATGAAGGGATAATGGTTCTCGGAGCAATGCGATTGATGAGAAATCCTACAAATAAGATTGTTCCAAGAACAAATACTTGAAACTCAGATTCAAAAGCGACTTCAATATTAGTTTCCAAGAAAATTCTTCCTATTATTGACGCTATAATTAAAAGTGCAGTTAAAATAAGATAGGGAACAAATGATTGAATGGTGATTTCTTCAGCTAGAACAGCTTTTTTTCTCATAGGAGTGAGTATTATTTAAGGATGGTTGTTTTGGTTTGTTCTCGGTTATGTGCTATATTTATATCATATCCTTTTATCAATAAATATTCAACTAGAGACGTATGAGACATCATCCTATTATTATTATTTCAGCCCCTTCAGGAGCTGGGAAAGGCACCATTATTCGAGAATTACTTTCTCGTGATGAGCGCCTTGCTGTTTCTATTTCCGCAACGACGCGTGAATGCCGTCCAGGAGAAGAAGATGGCGTGGACTATTATTATTTGACGATAGAAGAGTTTCAATCTCAGATTTCTGCTGATGGTTTTGTAGAATGGGAAGAAGTCTATCCTGGAATTATGTACGGGACTCTTCGTTCTGAAGTAGAAAGATTATGGAAATTAGGGAAAATAGTCATTTTTGAGATAGATGTAAATGGAGCTTTGGCCTTGAAAAAATTTTATGGGCAACAAAGTTTAGCTTTATTTATTCAACCGCCGAGTTTAGAAGAGTTAAAGAAACGGTTGATTCACCGAGGATCTGAAAGTGATGAAGAAATGAGAATTCGACTTAATCGAGCTGAATATGAAATGTCTCAAGCACAGTTTTTTGATGCATCAATTACGAATCAAGATTTGAAAGTGGCTGTTCGAGAAGTAGCAGAATTGATTGATTTGTTTGTGTATGGAGAAGAATAAAATAATAATGCTCAGTTGCCAAAAGCTCTAAAAGAAGGTACACTGAATATGTAATTAAAAGTATGTTATGGACAAGCCAATTCAAACTCTCATTATGCTTGGAAAGCCTGGAGCTGGAAAAGGTACTCAAAGTG
>PXDG01000159.1 GCA_003565105.1 Parcubacteria group bacterium
AACTTCTCGTTGTTTAGCAGGGATAACTTTCCATCCTGGCCAATCATAGAATGCTCCTCCTTTTTTCCAAGCTTCTGCGGCTTTGTGCAAAAGGTCTGCTACCCTAAGCCCTAGCGTAGCATCGTGCTGAATTTGTTGATCTGAAATAAGGAAAAAATCTTTTCCCGCATATTTTAGATCGAGGTCATAGTACTTCTGAGAAGCACTGATTAATGAGATCAATGATTGGTTATGGTTTTGGGTAAAAGTCATAAAAGACTCTCCTCTCTTATATAAAGAACAATATGGAGAAGGTACAAGTGATTACTTCTACACTCCCCTATAACTCTGTAGTATAAGACGAGTTTGGGCTGTTATTCGTTGAATAACAGAAATAGAATGTTTACTATGGGGCGTGGCTGTATTATAGAGGCTCTTCTATACATTGTCAATTGTGACTTACGGTAATGATGATAGTAGAGTGAATATACTTGATATATGCTATACTAATACAAAGGTAATGAAGAATGACTATGGTATTGGCAATAGATAAACCAGCAGGAATGACTTCTCATGATGTAGTGAATCGGGTTCGTCGTATTTATAATGAAAAGAGAGTTGGTCATGCAGGAACTCTTGATCCTTTTGCTACTGGGGTTTTGATTGTAATGGTGGGGCGTGAATCAACCAAGAAGTCTGCAGAATTGATGGGGCAGGATAAAGAATATCTTGCCACTTTGAAGCTGGGGTATACGAGTGATTCCTATGATCGGGATGGAGAGATTGTTGTAGGAAATACTGAAAAAATCCCCTCACGAGATGATATTCAAAACACTATTCAACAGTATATTGGTGAAATTGATCAGATCCCACCGATGCACTCAGCAATCAAGATTAATGGACAAAAGCTCTATAAGTTGGCTCGTCAAGGAAAAACGATTGATCGACCACCTCGGCGAGTCCGCATCGAGGAAATAGAAATTATTGCTTACCAATATCCCTTAGTCACTATTCGAGTAGCCTGTGGGAGTGGTACATACATTCGTTCTTTGGCCCGAGATATCGGACAAGATTTAGTAGTCGGAGCTTATTTGGAAGAACTTCGGCGGACCAAAAGTGGAGCCTATCATGAGTCAGATTTAGTCACCTTAGAAGATTTACAAGCTCAGAAAAATCTATGATTGTTGTTACAGGAAATAGTTATAAATTCGCTCAAATCCAAGAATTTTTCCCCAATGCAGAACAGAAAAAACTGGATTTAATTGAGATACAGTCTCTCGATGCTCAAGAAATTATACGGCATAAAGTAGATCAAGCTCGTCAGGTTGTTTCAGGAGAATTGTTGGTGGAAGACACTTCTCTGATTTGTGAAGGATTGAATGGACTTCCTGGACCATTTGTGAAGTTCTTTTTACAGAGTGTAGAGTGTCAAGGAATTTGGCAGATGGCTAAGAATAGCGGCAATACTCAGGCTCAAGCAATTACTACTTTGGGCTATTGTTCTTCTGCTGGAAAGATTATTCTTGCTCAAGGAACTATAAAGGGACATATTGTTGAGCCTCGGGGGACTGGTCACGGATGGAACGCTCTTTTTCAGCCAGAGGGTGCTGAGATGACGTATGCTGAAATGCCTGAAGGAGAACATTATCAATGGAATATGAGGGTCAAAGCTTTGCAGGTATTACAAAAACAATTATCATAGTGATAAGAATCAGTTAGATAAGATATACAATTATGGCATGGACATTGGGTAGTGAACACATTGTGAAGATTGATAACCTAGACTTTGAAGGGCTTGGATGTGGGGTGAGTGATTCTGGTAAAAAGGTAAAGATCTTGAATGCTCTTCCAGGAGAAACTGTGAAGATTCAGGTGATGAAGCGTCGTCGAGGAATGATTTTGGCGGTGGCCATTGAAGTGTTAGAAGCTTCTCCAATGAGAGTTGAGCCTCAAGATCCAGCATATCTCTCAGGAGCTTTGTGGGATATTATGAGTTTGGACAGTGAGAATAGTTTGAAACAGGAAGCTTTGGAGCGGTTTTTGGCTAAATGGAACCTATCTCATCCAATGATTCTGAGTGACGGACGTGCTGAACGATATCGAAATAAAGCAGAATTTAGTATTTATGGAGATAGTGAAACACGGAAAGTTTCACTGGCCTTTCATCGGAGAGGAACCAAACGTGGTAAGATTCCTGTGACGGATTCTATTCTTATTCCTCAGCCCGTAGTCACGATGGCTCAATCTGTTATTGATGGTTTGAATCAACGAGGTATCGGACGCGATGCACTCAAAGTTATTCAGGGGCGCTATTCTTTTGCGACTCAGACGGTGACGGGGTATGTCTTTGTTACGAATACAGAGATTGATTGGTCGTGGATAGGGGAGTATCTGAATGATGATATTGTCGGTATGGAGGTGATCTATTCAAATCCGAAATCTCCAGCTGCAGTCACTACAACCAAACTTCATACATTTGGTCAGACAGAGGTAACAGAGAATCTTTTGGGACAGGAGTTTGTCTATCCAGGACACGGGTTCTTTCAAGTTAATCCACCAATGTTCGAAAAAGCCCTAGCAGATATCCAGGACTATGTGAAGGAAATTTCTCCTCAAGGCAAAGTACTCGATCTCTATGCTGGAGTAGGAGTGATTGGGATTACCTGTGCCCCGTTTGTTGGTCAGATGATTGGAGTGGAGCTTTTTGCTGAGTCTCGTGAGTACGCGGTGCGGAACGCATCACAATTGGGCGTAGAGAATTATGAATTTGTTGAAGCTGCTGTAGAAACAGATCCCAATATCTTAAAAGACTCGGAAATGGTTATCCTCGATCCACCGCGGGCGGGACTCCATCCCAAGGTTATGAAAGCCTTGCTTGAGTATCAACCAGAGCATATTGTGTACTTGTCGTGTAATCCTAAGACTCAACGGATGGATATGGATCAACTGTTAGAAGTCTATCAGATTACCAAAACGCAAGCCTATAACTTTTATCCCAAAACTCCGCATATGGAACATTTGGTATGTTTGAAAAGAAAGTGATATAATACAGGTACGAACTAATACCAATTATATAACAACAAAAAGTTATGAATCCAGAATCGACTATATCATGGGTAATTATACTGATTGCTTTATCATTAGCATCAGCAGTTACCTCTATTATACCTATATTGGGACCATTGATTTTCATAGGAGTTATATTTTATTTGATAAACAATCCATATATTCATCCGACATATAGAGCATTTCTTTCGTCACTGATTGTTGTCATGATAATCTCAATTGTCTTAGCTGGGATAATAATAGTATTGGGTGGAGAGATAGATGCAAATATCTTTAGATTGGTTTCTAATAATGCGTAAAAAATAATACCAACATATGCCATCCAAAGATATATTTCGTAAAGGGTATACACTCCAAATGCTGGGAAAAGATCTGTTCTTGACTACCTTAGCCGTAATTAGTATTTGGCTCTTTTACCTTGAATTAGCAGATGATCTTAGTCCTCAGCAAACTCAGACCATTATTTATGCTGATGTGATCATTGCAGCGATCTTTTTGATGGATTTTATTTATTCCTATTGGACAGCTCCCGATAAGGCTCATTTTGCTGCTGAGCGATGGTGGGAGTTGCCTGCCTCAATTCCCTTAGGATTAGAATCTTTGAGGGTCTTTCGGAGCTTTCAATTTATTCGGTTTGTCAGAATTTTTCAATTTGCCCGACTGTTGAGAGGTGCTTCTAAATTTCAACGAATGATTGATAGTGTCCAAACATTTACCGAAGAAGTAAGGTTAGTGTATGTGGTTAATATTTTAGGGATTGTGGTGGTTTCTGGAGCTTTAGGATTTCATTATGCTGAGGCAGATACCAATGAAACAGTGAATACTTTTTTGGATAGTTTGTGGTGGTCTCTATCGAGTGCAGCGGGGCTCGGTGCAGGAAATATTTACCCAACGACAGATGCGGGTAAAATCGTCGGGATGATTTTGGTCTTAGCAGGAATTGGAGTGATTAGTGCGTTTGCGGGATTGGTAGCTTCGTACGTGGTACGGCATGGAGATGCTACAGATAGAGATCTCTCATAAATGAGGTTCGGTCGTTAGGAATGACGGGATAGTTGGATGTTTTGGGTGAAAATATTTGCAGATATAAAGATGGGCAATGTTAGAGAGTGGAGTCTCGTGTCAATCAAAAGAAAGACAAAAAGAAAGCTGTTCCAAACAAAATAATCAAGAAGTGCTGCTCGGTACAAAGGCGACTCAGGAAGAGGCTTCTTTTGCCGAGCGTCATTTACGTAAGACATCCCAATTACAGTCATTACTGCCAACAAAACGGTATGGATATTTAATGGCAATATTCTTTGATCCCAAAAGAGTGTGTCTCCGACAAGTATAATTACCCATAAGAGGGAAATTACTGCAAGGGTTTGGTGTAGATTTTTATTATATAAATACTTCATACTGATAAATACTTTACTTTGTACGTATATGTAAAGTATAAAAAATGATATATCTATTGTCAAAAATGATAAGTGATTAATAGGGGATTAAATGAAGTTTTGATATACAGACAGTTGATTATTTGGATGGAGACAGGTATAATTCTAGTATATAGATTAATTATCATTTCTATGAACTCTCTTTTACGAGCAGACACTCTTTCTAAAACGTTTAGAGATCGAAAAGTGGTAAAAGATGTGAGTTTGGATATTATACAGGGAAATATTCTTGCCTTTTTGGGTCCGAATGGCGCTGGTAAATCTACGGTGATCAATATGTTAACCGGTCAACTTACTCCAAGCAGCGGACAGATTGTGTGGCAGGGAGAGTCGTATGAGGCTCTCCCAGAACGGTATCGATCTTTGTTGGGGATTATGCCCCAAGAAGTGGTGTTGTGGGAGTCATTAACCACTGAGGAAAATCTCCGCTTGGCAGCAACCCTGCACAAAATGCCTCAGGAGAAAATTTCATCTCGCATAGATGACTTGATTGAGACGCTGCATTTGGAAAAGGAGCGCAAAACCTTAGCTGGAAATCTTTCTGGAGGATACAAGCGTCGCTTGCATTTAGCTGTGTCGATTGTGCATGATCCAGATATTATCTTTTTGGATGAACCATCACCAGGGATTGACCCACAGAGTCGCCGGTTGATGTGGGACTACATCCAATCCTTGCGTGACCAGGGGAAGGCAATTTTGCTCACTGATCATTATTTGGAAGAGGCCGAGGCCTTGGCTGACTACGTGCATATTTTGGATGATGGACAGGTTATTGCCAGTGGAACAGTGCCTGAGTTACAGCATCAGTTTGGAGAGGGAGACATTATTGTTATTCGGCTCTCAGATGAGGCAACCGCCTCGGAGATTCAACAAATGCTCGCAGATGACTATTCACAGACTCAGTTGGTAGACTGTACGGTCACGATTTTTACCGAGCAGGGAGGGAAGGAGATCTCTCAGATTCTCCAGCAGTGTGAACCTCTTCGTGACAAGATTGAAGAAATATCTTTAAAACATCCGAGTTTAGAAGATATCTTTTTGTTATTAACTGGACGAGAAGTCCGAGATTAAGAGTACCTCTATGATTTCGTATCGCATTATCTTTGCTATCGCTCAAAAAAACCTTCGGATATTCTTCCGAGAGTGGAAGTCAAATATGATTGTCTTTTTGCTTCCTCTGATTTTTATCGCCGTCTTTGCTTTCGCTTTTGGTGGAGATATTGGGGCAGTAACCTTTCAGGTAGGATTGGTTGGCTTTGAAGGGGATCAGGCTCAAGTGACGCAAAATATTTTGGAAGACCTTCAGAATAACCAAGATGAGCCGTTGCTCAATATACAAACCTACTCTGACGAAGAATCTGCTCGGGAGGCTGTCGCTCGGATGGACATTTCTGCGGTCTTGGTCTGGGAGGGAGAAGATCAGAGAATCCGCTTGATTGGAGACACGTTTGGCCAGTCGTTTCAAGCCATCAGAGGCATTGTCAGTAGTGTTGCTGGTCAGGTGTTCTTTGGTGAGGATCTTCCTAATCCAGTCGTTATTGATCCCATTTTGGATACTGAGAGAACCACCAGTGGCTTTGTCTATTTGGTTCCAGGACTGATTGTCTACGGGATTATTATGCTTATTCCCCAGGTGGCAATTACGGTAGCTCAAGAGAGAGAAAAGCGCTATGTATTCCGATACCTGACTTCTCAAGTACGGGGACTTGATGTGATTTTAGGCTATCTGATCTCTCACGGGCTGATTATTGGATTCCTGCAAACCACTATTCTCTTTAGTGCTGTTCATCTTTTTGGCTATCGATCTGTCGAAGGGTTCCAGAGTCTGATTCCAGCGCTGATTATCGCGGTACCAACCACCTTACTCTGTGTCGGGATTGGTATGTTTATTGGAGGTGTAGTGCGTAACAGCGAAGAGTCAGGGAACTGGGGGACGATTATTACCATTATCTTGGGATTCCTCTCAGGAGCATTTATACAGCTTCCCTCTGACACCTTGATCGGAGACTGGTCTTTGGCAGAGATTATTCCCACTGGACAAGCCTCGGAGGCGCTTCGTCAGTCCATGCAATTTGGATCTAGTTTGGATGGTATGCGATTTGCCTATATTAGTCTCTGGGCTATTGCTATCGTAATACTTGGAGGTTTTGTTTATACCAAAAGGCAATTACACCAAGTGTTATAAGAGAGAATTTCTCATCGATGAGCTGCTCGCATAAAGAATGCATATACTTGGAAGATTGTTTTTTCTTATAATAATTAGGGACTTTTTAGTAATTGAGTTGACTTTTTAGTCTCGTGAATCCATATCCCAGGCCAATTAAGCTAAGACCAATCAGGATAAGAGAGATAGGCCAGCTAATAGCATTAGCAAAGTACTGGATATTAATGTAAGTGATAAAGAGAAATGTTGCAATAAAGCTTATCACGAGTATTTCAAGTTTTCTCATAATAACCCCAATATATACCCCCGATATAAGAGGAAAAATGTAAAGAGCTTCAAGAATAGGCCGATCAAAAGCGAGAGTGAAGAGAGCTCCTAGGGTAATCCCAGTACTCACCAGATAGGTCAGAACAGGAAGGTGTTGAACTCGTCGGTCGGTGTCTAAGAGATAGCTTATTCCAGCAAGTGGTAAACTATAGGCAAAGAGAAAGATCACCATTCCTCGCCATTCATATAAGAATGTTTCAGAAATTTCAAAGGCATTAATCAAAAAAGTAACAAAAATTCCGTAGCTAATGCTTCCGAAAACCCAGGTAATGAAGGTAAGGAATTCTTTTCTGAATATATAGTCAGAAAATCCATACAGTATGGTCATTACTGTAAAAATTATGGTTTGAGTACCTAAGACTTGTGCTAGTGGTGCAGTGTCTGGGAAGATGGATTGAAGGGTGAGGGTGATTCCATACGGAATTAAGAATGGGGGAAGAATATGCAAACTAAGAGCGGGTGTTGTCCATTGGTCTTTTTGGAGGAGTAGGTTGGCAGATACAAAGATAGCCAAACCAAGACCTAAGGTAACCATTATTTGGATGATATTTGACATATCAGACCAAAAGAGAGATATGAAAAAAACGATTCCTAAGAGAAGAATAGTAGCTCCTAAATAACTGATAATACGACCAAATCTACTGGCTAAGAGAGAATCTGATTGCGATGATTCCTGCTCAAAAAGGGGAAAAATGTGCTTTTTAATATCTTTTTTAGTTAAAGTCCCTTCTTGAACTGCTTGAGTGATAAGGGTGAGAATTTCTGGAGTATTCATAGTTATTCCGTAATCCAATAGATATTTCGAGGATTTCCATATCTAAAGCTGTCAGTTTCCCTATTTGGATAAGTAGTAATGGATATTCCTTTGCTTTGCCAAGAGGATTTTTGAATGGAAAGGGTGCATTTTTGGGAGTTTCTTCCGTATGAATCTACTCCAATAAGATCAGGACCACTGCACCGTGAAGACCCAAAGGTTGTCCCCTCAGTGGGATGAGTGAGTTCGGAGGTTCCTTCTAAACCAAAGAGTTCTTCTTCTGTTATAGGGTTTGACGTCCCATTCTGATAGAGATAAATAGTAGCTTGATTAAGAGGTCTATACATTCGATCGCATTCTTCGGCAAATGAATATTCTCCTTCCTGACATCGTTGATAATCGAGGGAGGGTTGGGTTTGAAATCCTTCTTCGGTTAAAATATATCCTTCTCGAACACTCATAGTTCCATAATCTATATACACAAAGTCGGGTACTTCAAAGGCACTTGATATATGTAAAAATCCAAATAACAGGGCGATCGTGGTAATAGGAAATCCAATGACGAAGGCCAACACTAAGGTCCGAGGCTGAAAATGTGTTTTCATGGATATAATAGAGTTAATATGATTTTATTATACCACTTTTTGGTAATGAATATAGTGAAAGTGGATAACTAGGAAAATGTGTTCATAAATTGAGATAAATCATTACGGATGATTTGATCTGGTTCAAGATATTGTTCAAGTATATCTCGATCATTAAAGCCCCAGTCGACGGCAAAGATCTGGTTTTTAGGAAGGATGGTAAGCATATTACGGATATCTGCTACGGTATCAGTAATAAATATCGGATGAGTGTTTTGAAATTCTGAGGTTTCCATAATCATACGAAATCCATTTGGTTTATAGGAAGCATTGTTACGACCAATAACACAATCAAATATCTCTATAGTATCTTTGAGAATTACCTCACAAACTCTTGTCTCGGCTAAGGTGAGGATGGCTTTTGGTCCAGCGAATGAGTTAATGTGATCTAATACATCGGGAAATAGCAGATTTTGATGCTGGGATTGTTGTCTGACATACCGATAAAATCGATAATAGTACCACATACTACCCAGTTTCCAAAACCAGTTAGAAGGCTCCGTACTTAGTTCAGTACTGGTATATTTGAACTTTCGCGTAGCGTATTTGCGAGAGAGTTTCATTTTTTTGACTAAAAAATCTATATAGATATCATAGGTATCAGCAATGACTCCATCAAAATCAAATATGAGGCTGTAGGGTTTAGTTTTATTTTGTAGAGACATAGATATTAGACGAAATAGGTTTGTATAAGAAGATAGATGTATTGAGTTACGATAAGGCTAGTGAAAGAAAATCCTATGACACTTATTGCTCCAGCAGCAACATCTTTGATGTCTTTTATCTTGAGATTATGATGTGGCTCAACAAAGTTGCAAAGTTTTTCAATAGCTGCATTGAAAAGTTCGAAAGACACCATTAAGGTGGTAAAAATAATAATCTGGAGAATGAGGAACCACTGAGGGTCCACAATGTATATCAAGAATATCGCTCCAATGGCAAGGGATAGGTATTGTTGAAGTTTCGGGTCTCGGCCAGCCTCTTTTCGAACACCTTTGATACCGTTTCGGATCGATTTGATGCGTTTGCGGATACTTCGAACCATAAATATTGTGTGATATATACTCTTAGTATAGCATATATAAGCTACGGAGGGAAAGGTTTTCATCAAGGAAGGATAATCACTGTATCTTTCACAAATCTAAATATTTCTTCGAGGACGACAGTACAATCTCAGTCTCAGAAGAGATTTGAAGCTTGAGAATCAAGTTAAAGGGGTGCTGGGGAAAATGATTTTACCCGTGACGGAGATACCAGAACCGAGGGGTTCTGGAGTAAATTGAAGATTTACTATTTGTGCGATTCAGTGAAATTATTTGAATAATCTCTACGATGGCTTCCATCTTAGAGATACCTACACGAGTACCCTTACTGCAAGTATAGCCAGCACAGTATAGATAATCGCTGGTACGATATTCATCTGGATGATCTTGCTTTCCCAGCTTTTCCCCTTTAAGTAACACCGAGACTCATCTTGTCAGAGTATTTGCCGGTCAGTATCAAGATAATCGGCAACAGGAGAGGAAGGGCAGCAAGGTGGGCACGCATACGGTTTTTTGTTAGTTCTTCTCTGTATTATTTCAGGTATAGGAAATTTTTCCAAATGAGGTATACTAGAGGAGTCGATGAGGAGGGAAGAGTATGAGTAACTTTCTTGAGAAAATGAGAGCACTTCCTATAGAAGCCGGATCCGATTTTGAGTTATTGGATCTGTTAGACGCTATCATTTATATGATGCATCTCTCATATGATACTCGCCAGTATTGTTTGGGGAAAAAATGGAGTTCTCAAAATCATTTTATACGAGAAATCCAAGATCTAAAAGAAAGTGAGCCTGATTAGGCCCA
>PXDG01000057.1 GCA_003565105.1 Parcubacteria group bacterium
TACGATCTAAATTTTTTTCCTCTGATGAAGCCTTGCTTCCTCTCACAACCCAAGAAAAGTCAGATTTAAGAGCAATTATATTATTTTATGATTATCTTAAATCTAGTGAATTAAAAACTTTTACCCCTGATTCTCAATCAAAAGAGATTCAAAAAGAAATACACAAAGAATCTCAGAAACAACCAGAACCAACTCGAATCGATTTAAAAAAACCCACTCCCCTCCCTATCTCCAAATCACAAACAATTGATCTCAAAAAGATGATGGCAGATAAACAATCGTAACCTATGCTTCAATATAACATACCTCAATTTGTCGATGCAGAAGACAAGATTATCGGGCCCCTTACTATACGTCAGTTTGCTTCGCTGGCTATTGGAGTAGTTATTCTTGGTTTTGGCTGGGCATTAGCACCTGATATATCTGTGTTCATTATTTTAGGAACACCTGTGTTTGTAGCTACTATTGCATTTGCTTTTGTAAAAGTAAATGGACAAACCTTTGCCACATTTATAACAAATATTATTCGATTTGTTCTTAAACCAACACTTTTTTTATGGTCCAGAGATCCTATAAATGCAACGAGCATTATTCAAATTACCATAAAAAAGAAAACTTTTCATAAAAAAGATTCTGTTCCTGCATTCAGTCAAACTCGAGTAAATGAAATTGCCTGGACTTTAGATACCTACGGCCAAAAGAATGTCTTAACCCAAGGGAATGATGATGCATAACCTCATTCAAATCCTGTTTTCACCTGAGAAAGAGACGAGTCTAATGAGAAAATAGTTCTTCTTCACCTTCTTGTGAGTCACTTCTTTCATTACTTTCATCTTGCTCTTCAATATCACTAACTACCCGTTCTAATTGAGACTGTTTATTGAGGTTTTGAACGTTATCATTCCACTCATCGGAAAGGGCATCAATTGAAGATCTTAAATTTCCTCCTTCCTCAGTTTCAACAAAAAAATCCTTCATTGGAACTGATATATTTCGAATATTTGGAATAGTCGTAAATAAAAAGATTGCTATAATAATAATAGCACCAACTCCGAAAAGAATCATTGCTAATCGTTCTTTTTTTGACAAACTAGGGTCTTCTATTCTATTCATATTCACATAGTTTCATTAATATTGTTTTTTACAGTATCATTTCTTTCAAAAAATGGATAGATTCTCAATGAAAAGGTATCTGCATCAAGAAATAACATCGTCCCATTTTCCGTAACAGCAATCTGATTGGGATCAATAGTGTCCATAGATTCTCTCTCAACAGAAAATTGCTGTACCGTAGGCTCTCCTCGAAAATCAGCTACAATATATTCTGAATTTAAAATAGTATGAGCCTGAAGTCCATTTCTTTGCCACACAGTTCGCCTTAGATCCCATTCTTCAACTTTTAATGAAGTTAGGGTATCGTTTTGTGTATTATATAATGCGATTTCTCCATCTATTTCTATGAGTGTTCGGGGAACTTGAAAGGAAACTGATGATTCAATACTTTCTATAGCTTGTTCAATACGTCTATCTACTTTTTCAACGAGTGAGTATCGGTATAAAGTATCTGAAGTCCTATATATAATATTTCCTAAGGAGAGAGCAAACCATTCCACTCCCCTTCTGGTAATGTGTGTTCTCGTTTGATTCGTCTGAATGGAAAGACTTTTTATTTGGGTAGGATTTGTATCAGTCAAATAATACAACATATTGTTATTTGGGTCAATAGTTGCATAGCGAATATCTTCAGATAGAGAAGTTACTCTATCTTGACTTACATCATATCGATACAAAGCATCTTCTTTTTGATATATGACAAATCTCTCCATACTTTGATTGGATGTCAAAAAGATATCATCTACATCTGTTATAGGTAACTGAACAATTTTATTTTGTAATAGATCCTGTGTCAACAGTGCCTCACGAGAATCTTCAATCAAACGTGTCGAATAAATCGATCCTGTGCGGGTGCTTGCGAGATACAGTGTATTTTGTCCTCCATAATAAATGGTATCAATATCAGGGAGTAATATAGATATTTCAGTCAATATAGAATTTCTATCTTTTTCAGAATCATCCATATCTCCTTGTAATTGTGAGCCTCTCGTATCTTCACTTGGATCTACTAACTGTCCTGTAGCTTGTTCTAAAAGAAATTGATCATCTGTATTTTGTGTAAACGACAACACCATAGAGAACAGCAAAGCTAGCACTCCAATTCCTGCAATTATGATAATAATGTAACTCTTTTTCACTACTCTCATAATGACGTATGTAATACTTTTAACTCACGAGTCTACCATGTTTAGAGACAAAGATTCCTAATCCGATAATACTAATAAAGATTCCTAGACCTATGTACCGTTCTGCAATTTCTGATTGAGATCTTTCTGATCCTATACCTTCTGTTTGGTTATTTGAAGCTTCTCCCTGTGGGTTTATGGTTAAATTTCTTCGAGCAAGTGCATTTTCTGCAAGAATATCTCGAACAATCACATCAATTTCATACTTTTTATTAGGATCGATATCTAGAATCAATCCATCTTCACTAGCTGGTGTTACTGCTCCGTTCACTCTATATACATATTCCAACCGAGCATTACGATTAAAGTAATCCGCTTCTGACTGGATAAGGATTGTTATTGGTTCCTCAATAATAGTCTGAGATGTAATAGCGATGCGTTCTTCTGTTTCTTGATTTATCATTGTCATACGAATTCTCGGAGAAGGTATTTCAAGAATCAGCCCTCCTGCTGAAAGGGTACGAGAAGCATCTGCACTTAAAACTGATAACTGAATAAAATACTCTGCTCCGACACCTTTATATTCTGTAAAGGTTAGTTCTTTCAGATTTCCTCTTACAGGAACATCATCAACCTTCCATTGAAAGACAGCATCAGTACCAGAATAATCTGGAGTAATAGTAATGACATCTCCCGCTGCGGGAGTCTCTGGCTCGACACTAAGTTCAACTTTATCATATACACTAAAAGGAATATTTGTCCGATAAGAATCTTGATCTGATACGACTTCTACTTCTACCTGGTAAAGTCCAGCATCTGTAAAAGTAAAATCAAAGCCTTGTTTATTCTGTTCATTCACTGCATATATTTCTTCATCTCCTTGAAGAACCCTCCACCGATATTCTGCGGATTCGAAATCAAAGTCTTGATTAATATGATATGGAATAAGAATAAACTCTAAATCTTGATTGGTGAATAAAAACCTTTGCCGTATCACTAATTCAAGGTCTCCTGTAGACTGAGTTTCACTATATATAGTATTCCCAAATCTTTGACGAATATAATTTCGGAGAAGCGTAATTGCTTCTGATTGAGTTTGTGGTTCTACATCAGGAACATTGACTTCAAACTGATCTATATCTGGACTTATACCATTATTTGGAGAATCCAATGAGATATTATTGGTATCCAAATCATTAATCCCCAACATATTCTGCTCAGATTGAACCTCACTTAATTCATTAAAAGAAGGTTCATTCCCATATACACGATACGAAAAACCTATAAAAATAAGTAAACAAGATATGATACCTAGTGTTATTTTTTTACAAAACATACAATATTACGTGAGATTTTAATTATTTCGTTGTTGAGCAGGAAGAGGCTTTCCTATAGTACTTCCAGCCATACCATTTGGCTTGACTGATTGAGCTGTCTTTTTCATTTCTTTTTCCCAGCCCCCAGTCACCTTGTTTATCTTTGAATGTATACGAAGAGCATGCAGGGCTGATAATGTATGTGCTGGGATAAATGAACCTAATATTGGAATTGATGAAATAATACCAGCGATTCCAGAGGAAATTAACTTTTCAAACTTTCCTTGAAACACTCTCTTCTTTAAAGAATTCACTAATTCGCTTTTTTGTTTCTTCATTTTTTGTTTGACGACTGGATTGGATTGCTTTTGTGTCATCAATTGCAATGTATTTTCTTGAGTAGTAACATGGGCGATGAATGCAATGGTATGAATAGTAATAAATATAAATGAATTCATAAATCCTAATACTCCTACCACAAACCCTGGACCATTTGCTAGAATCAATAGTAATAAACTAAGAAAGTCAAGCATCACAGCAAACGAGGTCATAATGTAGAGTGAGTAAGGTTTCATATTTCTATATTGTATTCACCACTATTACGTTTATTATACCATCATACTTTGACAACTTGCAACCAAAGCGATATGATAAATATACTATTCATTCAATCTCATTCATTATGTTGTAATCTGGTATCTCAATCTTCTGTTATTCTCTACATTATATTAACCTTTGATATACTATGGATACCATTCTTCAACTTATCCACAAAGAAAAAACTCGTCAACAACAAACAATTCGGTTAATAGCATCTGAAAACTATGTTTCTGAATCTATTCTCACTGCTTTAGGTTCCTTTCTTACAAATAAATATAGTGAAGGTTACGCTCTCAACAGATACTATGAGGGACAAGAATATATTGATGCAATCGAATTACAAGCGATTCAAGACGCAAAAACACTTTTTGGAGCAGAATATGTTAACGTACAGGCTTATTCTGGAAGTCCCGCCAATTTAGCAGTCTATTTAGCTACTCTCAAACCAGGAGACACTCTTCTCGGGCTTGATCTGTCATCAGGAGGACACTTAACCCATGGATCAAAAGTGAGTATTTCTGGGAAATGGTTCAATGCAATCTCATATGGACTTCATCCCGACACGATGAGAATCGATTATGAACAACTAGAACAACGAGCCCACGAACACTCTCCAAAAGTTATTATTTCAGGACTCAGTGCCTATCCGAGAGAAATTGACTTTGAGCGTATTGGAGCTATTGCTCATTCTGTAGGAGCACTTCACCTCGCTGATATTTCCCATATTTCTGGTCTTGTAGCTACAGGTGAACATCCCCATCCCTTTCCTCACGCGGATATTATGACAACCACTACCCATAAAATACTTCGTGGGCCACGAGGAGCCCTTATAATGACTAACACCCCAACTCTTGCAAAAAAAATTGATAAAGCAGTATTTCCTGGGATTCAAGGAGGACCACATATGAATAATGTTGCAGGCATTGCTATCGCTCTTCAGGAAGCCCTTACTCCAGAATATACAGACTATACCAAGCAAGTCAAAGCCAATACTCAAGCTCTGGCTGAAGCACTGATGCAAAAAGGATATGACCTTGTTACTGGAGGATCTGACAATCATCTCGTATTAGTTGATCTCCGTTCAAAAAATATCAATGGCGATATCTTTAGTAAACAGCTGATGAGAGCACATATTGAAACGAATAAAAACGCCATTCCTTTCGATACATTAGGAACTCCACAAAAACCAAATGGCATTCGTCTTGGAACACCAGCGGTAACAACTCTAGGGATGCAAGAACTTGAAATGAGACAGATTGCTCATTATATTGATCAAGTCTATCAAGCAGGAGATTCTATGGAAACACTTAATCAGATCAAAACAGAGGTTATAGAGTTTATGAACCAATTTAAACTATGAGCATTATTCTCAATGGGGCTCCCGTCGCTGAGCTCATTTATACAAAGATTCAAGAAGATTTTTCCCATAAAGCACAGCAACCATGCTTAGCAATTATTCAAGTTGGAGAGAAATCTGCCTCTACCTTATATATCACAAAAAAAACTGATGCTTTGGAAACCTTAGGAGGTAAGGTAGAACTTCATCTCTTTCCATCTGATGTTTCCGAACAAGACCTGTGCAATACCATTAGTGATTTAAATATCCGAAGTAATGTGCACGGAATATTGATTCAACTTCCCCTCCCCCATCATCTTTCCGTCTCAAAGATTCTCAATACTGTTGCTCCTCAAAAAGATGTTGACGGCCTCACTGCCAGTAATATTGGTCAAGTAACGCACAATGCACAATCTGGCATTATTGCTGCCACTCCATTAGCAGTAATATCTCTACTAGATTATTACAAAATTGACCTTATCGGAAAAAATATTGTCATTATCAATAATAGTATCCTTTTTGGAAAACCCATATTCCCCATTTTGACACAAGCTCGAGCAACAGTGACTATTTGCCACAAAGATACAAAGAATCTTTCCTATCACACCAAACACGCTGACATTCTTATCACCGCAACGGGAAATCCTAACCTCATTACTCCAGAACACATATGTCCACAAGCAATTCTTATTGATGTCGGCATTAGTCGTAAAGCAAATAAAGTTGTCGGAGATCTCAGTCAAGCAACTATCCAAAAATCAACAGCTTACACCCCAGTTCCAGGAGGAATTGGACCTATCACCGTAGCCTGCTTAATCGATAATCTGTATCGTAGATCAACCTATACACCCTAAACAATTGCCCCCTTCTCAAAGAAAAATTCTCTCTACAAATCTGTGTCTGTAGAGAGAATTTTATAATCTTGTTGTGTTGTCTGTGCGCGTGCCATGATTTGAACATGGGACCTCTACATTATCAGTGTAGCGCTCTAACCAACTGAGCTACACGCGCGATAAATATTTTCAAGAATACCTATATTTTATATCATAGATTTTGATTAGTTGCAAGAGAATGTATAGGACGAGGAGCTTTAAAGATGAAAAAAGGAACAAAGAAGCCTCTTTTAAAAGACTTCTTTATTTTTTCGTTGTTCAATATTTTTCTATAAATGTTACGGAGTATAGGGACCTGGAGATATACTTTGATCAATTAAAAATCCATACTCCAAATTTGTATCGACACTAGCTCCTAACTCGTACATAGCTGCTGACGACAACCCTGAGACACGATCAGTAAATTGAGCAGGGCCTGCATCCATAATTGCAGCCACTACACGTTTTCCATTTGCAGGGTTGGTTACCAAGACACGCTTTCTTTCGTGCCAATTTCGAGCTGTAGAGTTCACTGGTCCATTGAAAGGTCGTGGGTACCAAATCTGATTACGGAATTTATATACAAAGCGAACTTCTGCATTTTGAGAATGATTTCTAGCACTTGTAGAGGTAATCGTAGCTGAGTTAATTCGATTACGCGTAGGAGCTCCTTGATCATGACCTCGACTTACCACTTTGAGTTGAGTATTTGAATCTTTAGTATACGCAATAATCTCAGTGCCAATCTGTAAAAATCCTGAATTTGGAAATTGTGAGGCATTATTAACTGGTATTGTCGTAGCCGTAGAAGAGATATTACTGGTCAACGAAGTCCGAGCTTCGTACCAATCAGTATAATTCCATCTCATATTAATATAATACTTTGCTTCAGCTGCACTTGCTGTTGTTGTTGCTCTTGGATTCAAACTTCCACTTGGACAGGTTCTTGTAAATGAGCCCCCGGCAAGAACACCATTTCTCAACCAAGAAGGTGAACTAGGAATACCAATTCGATTGTAGTATTGATTGGCAGTTTCATCACATCGAGTATGAAGATATTGTTCTGTGGCTGTTTTTCCAGAAGTTGCAGGAATGGTATATCCTTGTAATGTAGCAGTCACTACATCGGCAATTCCTGGACCTTGAGGATGAAGATCTCTTTCTGCTGAAGTTACACTCACTACATCCTCCCATTTATAACCTCTCGCGAGAAAAACATCAGGGTTTGGGAAAGCTCTTCTTTGACCATTTTCTATCAAAAACACACCTCTGGTATCCGCAATAAGAGTCCCATCTTTAAATCCAATTCTTCCATCACGTGAATACTGAGTAATCACTCTTGCTGGAAATTGAATAATTTCATCTTGTCGATACCCATAAGAATGAAAGACATTCATACTTGGAACATGTTTCAAAGAACCATCTTGAAACACGAATATCTCCGACGTATTATCTGGAGTAACCAAAGTATTATTTGCATAGGTTTTCACCCGAGCAAATGCAGGCCCACGAGGAATAATAGATAATTCAAAATCTGTAGCTCGACGAACTTTATCCCAATTCAGTCCATAGCTTTCAAAAATAGCTGGTGAATGAATTGGCTGTCGTCGATTATTTTGCATAAAGTACACTCCTGTTGCACTTGCAATAAGCAGCCCATCAGGATAAAATTGATCTCCTCCTTGAGGATACGAATTTATCACTTCTTGACTAACACTAACTGCTGCTTCCCAACGATATCGAGCCTCAAAAATCAATGGAGAAGGAATATATCGTCGTTTTCCATCTTCCAATACATACATTCTCCCCGATGGAGCTAATAGAAGAGTCCCATCAGGATGAATATCTGATGCTCTTAACATACTCCCGCGCGGGTGAATGTCGGCCTCGGCATTGCTTACTGGAATTACATTACTCCATTTATATCCTTTCTGTAAGAAGGTATTTGCCGATTCAATAGGAAGTCTTTGACCATTTGATATAACAAATACAGATCCTCTATTGGAAATTAAAGATCCATCTCGAAAGGTCATCTGAGGTCCATTAGGGATAGCTCTTAAATCTGCGGGTGAAGTAAGTACCACATCATCCCAGCGAAATTGAGACTCCAACATTTGAGGAGACCAAACGTATCTCTTCTGACCATTTTCCATATAATATACTCGAGGGTTATTCACAGCTCTGACAAGAATTCCATTGGGAGTATTTGAAGCCAACACTTCACTAGGTGAAACAACAAAGCTATGGAAACTAATTGCAGAAACGAGTGTTAAAAGTGACACAAATATATTTTTCATATATCTATTTGGTTGAAATATTACTCTATACATTATACCATACCAAGACTATGAATCAACTTATTCGCTTACTTTTTTCTTAAAGTAATAATGAATTCCACAGATACCTCTGCAGTCTTCGTGTTTCTGCAGAAAATTTATGTCCATCAAAGTTTGTTATCTCTAATCGTGAAGATGGCAGCAATTTATGAAGCTGATACGCTTGTTCAGGAGGACAAATCATATCATATCGACCATGTAACATTACGGTAGGAATATCTTCTAAGGCCTGACACTTATCTAAAATACTGTATGCCGATAAAAAGAATCTATGAGAAAGGTAATGATGATATATACGAGAACCCGATACCTGATCAAGGTCAACATCTTCAGTGTGAACTTGTTTCATACGACTTTCCAATTGATAAAAATTCCCTTCCCAAGACGAGTACAAAGCGAGGGATTTTCTTTGGTATTCTTCATCATCGCTCTGTATCCAGGTATTAGCAAGCGTAGTCCAATCCTGACCAGCACACCCCCACTGCGACAACAAATCATTCCTATAATCAACAAGTTCTGGGAAAAATTGAGTCACTCCTGTTTCTAACCACTCTAAATCCTGTTTTCGAGCTAAAAAGATACTGCTTAATAATAAACCTTTCACTCTTTGAGGATATGCTTGAGCATATAGCAATGCTAACGTACTTCCCCAACTAGATCCTGCCACAAACCAAGTATCAATCTCTAGATGTCTACGGAGACTTTCTATATCCTGAATGATTGTATCAGTCGAATTCTCTGTTAATTCCCCACGAGGAGTAGACTTCCCACACCCACGCTGATCAAATTGAATAATACATACTTTGGTTAAATCATACACTTCCAAATGGGAATCTTTACTCTCCCCTCCTGGCCCGCCGTTACACAGTATGATCTTTTTGCCTTCTGTATTTCCTGAAACTCGGTACCATAGGGTATGAAGATTACTTACTGATAATTGACTTTCTCCAAGATTCATATCATTATTGTTATGCTATTCTTCATAATAGTATTTTAGCATATCAGGATTAAACAAAAAAGAGGAGATTGCTGTAACAATCTCCTCTAAAGATACTCTATCTATGAACGCATCCAATTAAAATAGATGGTTTTTTCTGGGGTTTTTTCTATATAACCTTCTGGGTTATATAATTTTTTGGGAATTTTCACTTCCGCAGAGTATATAAAATACTCATTTTTAATCTGCTATCCATAAGCAGATTTCGGAGGTTCACTAGCTACTTTCTTTACCGAAAATTTGGTTTCTTTTGGTAAGATAATACCTAACTCCTCTTTCAAAGCCCGAA
>PXDG01000182.1 GCA_003565105.1 Parcubacteria group bacterium
AGAGAATTATCGTGGAGGAAATCTGAATGCAATACAGTTCTTAGTTGGACAAGTGATGAAGCAAACGAAAGGAAGTGCTAATCCACAGATTGCTCGTCAGATACTAGAAGAAAATCTTGGGTAAGGTACTCAAAATTACACTTTTGTGGTACAATAAAAATATTATTGATATTCCCTATAAGAAAAAACTGATATGAAGATTCGCTGGTATGGAGGAACGTGCCTCACAATAAAATCAAAAAATTGCCGCATTATATTAGGAGAACCAGAGCAACTGAATTTTGAAAAGATTGCTATTAAAGAATCCGATCTGGTTATACTTCCATATTCAAGAAGTAGTTATAGTGAAAAATTGAATACCTCATTTGATAAAAAAAATGCTTTTGTTATTGATGGGGCGGGAGAATATTCCTATGCAGGAGTTACCATTCAAGTGCAATCTGTCAAGCGTACAGACGGAACACGCGTTAATATTCTTTCATTATCTACAGAAGGAGTAGTTATTGCGTCTTTGATGGAGCTCGATAGAGATTTGACAGGGAAAGAGCTTGATATGGTATCTAACACAGATGTTCTTGTCATACCTGTTGGTGGGGATACTGTCCTAGATCATAAGCTAGCCGTAAAGATGGTGAATCAGATTGAACCCCGAGGTATAATACCTATTCAGTTCCAAGCAGGAGCAGATACCACAAAAGAGCCAGTTGAATCTTTTTTGAAAGAATATGGCTCTTCGGTTGATGCGCAAGAAGAAATTGCTATCAAAAAATCAGATCTTCCGGTTGATCGTACTGATTTGTACCTTCTCGGACTTAGCGTAAAATAATTAGCCACGTATGAAAGAAAATCAACGAGAACATATTGAACGATTAGGATTTATTGAACATACTGATATTGTTCAAGAGATGGAAAGAGCCTATCTTGACTACTCAATGAGTGTGATTGTAGAGCGAGCCTTACCAGATGTTCGTGATGGATTGAAGCCTGTTCATCGAAGAATTCTCTATGCTATGCATGAGCTTGGACTGCGTCCAGAAGCAAAGTTTCGAAAATCAGCTACCATCGTCGGAGAAGTTCTTGGTAAGTATCACCCTCATGGAGATACCGCCGTATATGACTCCTTAGTTCGTATGGCTCAGTATTTTTCTTTGCGATATACCCTTGTAAAAGGGCAAGGAAACTTTGGTTCTATGGATGGTGATAATGCCGCTGCTATGCGTTACACTGAAGCCAAAATGGACAAGATTGCGCGAGAGATGTTGATAGATATTGAGAAAAAAACAGTAGATTTTCGTCCTAATTATGATGGAAGCAAACAAGAACCTACCGTACTCCCAGCTCGTGTCCCCCAATTATTGATTAATGGAGGGACGGGAATTGCTGTTGGTATGGCTACTAATATCCCTCCCCACAATTTGACTGAAATTTGTCGAGCAACTATGCATTTGATTAAAGATTCAGATGCGACAACAGATGATCTCCTTGAATATGTGCAAGGACCAGACTTTCCTACTGGAGGTGAGATTTACAATATGAATAATATCCGTCAAGTATATGCAACTGGACGAGGACCAATTGTTACTCGAGCAAAAGCAGAAGTAGTGGAACGAGGAAAAAAAGGATTTGATATTATTGTTTCTGAGATGACTTATCAGACGAACAAAGCTACTTTGATTGAAAAGATGGCTAACTTGGTGAGAGATAAGCGGTTAGAAGGAATTCGAGATATTCGAGATGAATCAGATAAAGAAGGGGTGCGAGTTGTCATTGAGCTGAAAGCAGATGCGTATCCTCAAAAAGTGTTGAATAAGTTATATAAACTCACAGATCTGCAAAAAACATACCACGTCAATATGTTGGCTCTGTGTGATGGTATAGAACCACGTACTTTATCGTTAAAACAAGCTCTTGAGTATTATATTGCTCATAGAAAAGACGTTGTAATTCGTAAGACTCAGTTTGAGTTACAACAAGCCAAAGATCGAGCTCATATTTTAGAAGGATTAGCTAAAGCACTTGACTTTATCGATGAAGTCATTAAGATTATTCGAGGTTCTGATACCAAAGAAATTGCCCGAGTCCGTTTGATAGAGCGATTTGAATTTAGTCTTTTGCAAGCACAGGCAATTTTGGATATGAGACTCCAAACGTTAGCAGGCTTAGAGCGACAAAAGATTCTGGATGAATTAGGCGAATTGATGAAGTTAATTACTGAACTCGAAGCTATTCTAGCCTCTGAGTCTCGAATTATGCAAATTATTCTAGATGATCTTGAACAAGTTGTTGCAGAATATGGAGATGATCGAAAAACTCGAGTGTTTAAACATGGACTCGGTGACTTTAATGAAACCGACTTTATCCCAGATGAAGAAACGATTATTATTTTGACCAATGATGGATTTATTAAAAGAGTAGATCCTAAAGAATATCGCTCTCAACGTCGAGGTGGGGTAGGAATATCAGGTGTCAAAACACGAGAAGATGATTATGTTTCGATCTTCCTTTCTACCAATACTCACACGAAGCTTTTGTTCTTTACTAGTGGTGGGCGTGTACTTAAGTTAAAAGCCTATGAAATTCCTCAAGGATCACGTATTTCAAAAGGACAGTCATTAGTGAATTTCCTCAAACTAGAATCCTCAGAAGTAGTGAAATCTATCCTTCCAATGGGACAAGAAAATTGTAAGTATATTACCATTGTTACCAAAAACGGAATGGTCAAAAAAAGTGAGCAAGATGTGTATGGTAATGTCAGATCAGGCGGTATTATCGCAGTAAATTTGAAAGATGGGGATGAGCTTATTTCCGCTATTGCCAATGGAGAAGGCGATGATATATTCCTCTTTACTCGTTACGGAAAAGCTATCCGGTTTGCTCAAGAGGAAGCTCGTGCAATGGGACGTACAGCTGGTGGAGTGAAAGCTATTGCATTGAAAGATAATGATACTGTTATTGGAATGCAGAGTATTCATAAAGGAGATGAAAATGGGTGGCTATTGATTGTTACGGAAAATGGATATGGAAAAAAGAGTAAGTTACATCACTATAAAACACAACGAAGAGGTGGTTCTGGGTTGAAAGTTTCTAAAATTACTTCAAAGACGGGAGCTGTGATTGGTGCCAGTGTCGTGAATGAACAAAGTGGCGAAATGATTGCCATCTCCCAACGAGGTAACATTATTAAGGTTCCGATTAAGAAAGATGTTCCAACATTAGGACGAGACACACAGGGAGTCAAGTTAATGAGATTATCTCAAGATGATACGGTAGCTTCTATGGCTACTACATTAGAAGGAGAATCTGAAGAGTAAATATCTTTGACGAATCTATTAAAGATAAGCTATAATAAAAACAGTAAATACAAAATATCGACATTTTATATGATATCATCATTTAGTCAAAGATTTCTATCTCCACAAGAAATTGTTGCACAGTTTAATCTGGAATTGGGAATGACCATTGCGGATTTTGGTAGTGGAGCAGGAGACTTTTCGATAGCTGCAGCTCAGGCAGTAGGATCGAACGGAAAAGTATATGCTATTGATGTGCTTGAATCAGCTCATCAGTCTCTACGAAGTAAAGCTCGTATTTCAGAAGTTCGTAATATCGAGATGTTTCTTACAAATCTTGAGACACCAAGTGGATCTACTTTGCCAGAAGATAGTGTGGATCAGGTTATGATTCACAATCTTCTGTTTCAGGTTCAAGATAAGGTCCAAATAATTAAAGATGCCAAGAAAATTCTCAAAAATACTGGTAAAGTCAACATCATTGAATGGGATCTTTCAAGTCCCATAGGTCCCTCTAAGAACTCTCGAATGTCAGAAACAGAAATCACTTCACTTCTGACGAGTATCGGCTTTGTTCTTGATAGACGTATTCAGGCAGGGAAGTATCATTATGGATTAATCTATCGTATACAATAGGTATGGCACCAAAAAATAACTCAATAAATTCATTAGTAAAAAACAGAAAACTCATCATTGGGGCTGTAGTAGCTATGGCAGCTATGGTTGTTCTTATTGTTGCAAATGCAGTTACATATCAGGCTCCAGGTCGTGTAGATCCTTCACAAGAAATGAATCTTTTGATGTGGGGAGTCTGGGATGACTCAGAGTTAATGCGTAATTATATTTCAGGATTCAAGGACCAATATCCTAATATTAACATAGAGTACCGTAAACTCACAGCTCAAAATTATGAAAGAGAGCTCATAAATGCCCTTGCTGCAGGAAGAGGCCCCGATATATTTGCAATGCACCATACTTGGTTAGGGAAACATAAAAATTTAATGCAACCAATGCCAGATGATATAATGTCATTACGTGAATATCAGGAACGCTTTGTAGATGTCGTGATAGATGATTTTGTTGACACTGATGACACTATTTGGGGATTCCCATTATATACAGATACGTTAGCCTTATTTTATAATAGAGATGCTTTTAATGATGCAGGGATTGCTCAACCTCCACGAACATGGGATGCATTTCAAGACAATGTTAAACAACTCACTCGTATTGATGAATTTGGAAGAATTAATCAATCTGGAGCTACTATGGGGACAGGAAGTAACATTAATAGATCCCCAGATATTTTATCGGTATTGATGTTGCAAAGTGGAGCTGAGATGACTGAACCAAATAATCCTGATCGCATTACTTTTAATCAAACGCAGCGGGTCAATGGACAGTCAGTTAATCCATCAGAGTTAGCCCTCCAGTTTTATACTGACTTTGCCAATCCTCGTACGAATGTTTATACCTGGAATGCAACGCAGAATTATTCCATAGATGCTTTTTATGAAAGAAAAGCCGTTATGATGCTTGGATACTCCTATCAAGTAGAACAAATTAAATCTCGTGCTCCACGTCTTAATTGGGCCATAGCTCCGTTACCTCAGATATCAGAAACATCTTCTCAAATCAATTATGCTAATTATTGGGGGTATACAACCAGTGTTCAGTCCGAACATCCTGAAGCCGCTTATACTTTTTTGAAATATCTTACTGAAGTCGAAAATGCTCAAAAATACTTTTTAAATACCAAACGACCTACGTCACGGAGAGATTTAGTAGATGTTCAGTCAGAAGATATTGAGTATGGAACCTTTGTCAGACAAGTGCTTCAAGCTAAAACTTGGCGACAACCAGATAATAATGCAGTAGATGAAATACTGATTGAAGCCATTGAAAGTATCAACAACGGTACTGCTGATTACCGTCAGGCAATGTCACAAGCTCAAGCAGAAATACAACTATTAGCAGATGAAAAATGAAATATTTAAGATTCATAGTAATTGTAACAGGATTTTTCATAGTATTGTTTTCTATAAATATAACAGATGCAGCTGGTTCATTAGGAGCCTCCTGCTCTTCTGGAGCTACTTGTGATACGGGGCTTGTGTGTATAGACTTTGTGTGTTCTCGTCCGAGAGGAGAGAAAGAGGAAGGCGAATCGTGTTTTGGAGCAGAGTGTGTCGCTGGACTTGAGTGTAGAAATGCAGTCTGTGTAAAAGAAAATCCGCAGGCGAATGATTCTCAAATAACCTTTCCAGAAGCAGGGAATACAAATCAAAATACAGGAAATACAAATAATGGTAGTCAAAGTTCTGGAAATAATGGACAAAATCCTACCGCAGGAGAAAGCAGTTTTCAGACAAATCAGGGGCAAGAAGGTTCAGGAGGCTTATTGAAATGTGGATATAGTAGGGATTGTACCTTATGTGATATGTTTATATTGATACGAGATATATTTAACTTTCTATTATCTATCTTAGGAGGGGTGGGAGTACTTTCAATAGTTATAGGAGGAATCTATATGATAATTTCTTCTGGGAATCCACAAATGTACCAGCAAGGAATATCTATCATAACCAATGCAGTTATAGGATTAGTACTAGCAGCATCAAGCTTTCTCATATTTGGGTTTGGACTGCAAGCCCTAGGGTTTCAAGAACAAAATTTCGCAGCAGCATTTACCTTCCAATCAGGCCAGTTCTTTGAAGTACGATGTGATAATGCATCCAATTTTAATGATAGAGGTGGCTGGGGGACGGGATGGAGTGGATTTGGAATCGAAGGAAGTTCGAATGGAGCTGGAAATCCTGGGAATGCTGGAAATGTTTCATGTCAAAATAATAGTTGCCTAGCAAATAATCCTGGGTTAAAAGAAGCTATTGAAAATAATAAATATAATTTAGATTCTAATATTTTATTGGCACTTATAGATGCAGGAGAAGGCTGTAATCCAGCTATTCGTGAGACGTGTAATAAGGAGGGATTTGCTCATGACGATTGCTCCTGTGGATTTAGTCAGTGCACTCCACGCTGGCGGGCAGATATTACTGGAAATACTAATCCACAAGAAAATTGTAATATGATTCGCTCAAATCTTCAAATGGATATTGACTGTGCTGCTATGGTCGTTCACAAGACTAATGAGCTTGGAGATGCTCAGGGAAGAACCAATGCTTGTACTGATGTCAGAAGTATTGCCGCTTGTTATAATACAGGATCATCAACAGGTTGTGCCCAATCTACTAAGGATTACTGTGGAAGAATTGAGAACTTTGTTAACAGTTGTTAAATAAATCATATGGGTAATTATATTAAAGAAATATTATTAATAACATTTCTTTTAACGTCTATTGTTCCTTCTCCTGTTGTTGCACAAGTCTGGGAATTAGCTCTGTTTTATGATGGTGAAATACTTCGTGCTGACCGAGAGGTTCAACCACCACAGAATCTTATCAGCGGTAAAACAGCTGCACCTTCAAGAATTATCGATAGTAAATATAGTATTCGTGTTTTATCAGAAGGCACTGAAATGTATCAGCAACAAATACGACCACAAAGAGGTCCGCAAACAGTTGAGGTTCCCTATATGGCAATGGCTGATACAATTGAAATACGTACAGGAGATATTCGAACAACAGTTATAGATATTTCAGAAAGCCGAGCTTGTTTTCCGAATGGAGTATGTGAATTTGAGCGGGGAGAGAATGAATTAACCTGTCCAAGTGATTGTTTTAACAGGTCAGGTACTCAATACTCAGCAGAAACACAAGCTTTATTGCAAAGAGAGAATGGTGTCATTCGAGATCAAGAGGGTACTGTTCTCTTAGATGTAAGAGAGGAGCCAACTGAATCTTCAGAGAGAAGATTTGATTCGGATTCATCCTCACCAGGGACAGGACCTCTCATCTTAGGTGTTTTTCTTGTGTTTGGAGCTGGAGGCTACTGGATATATCGAAAGGTGAAGAAAAGTTAGTATAATCGTGATTTGCTTTGATAATCAAAAAAAGATATAATATACAATATAATCTATATCATATGTTTAAAAACCTCAATATTCATTTCTTGTTACATCACAATGGATCCCTCAAATCTTCAATAAAGAAGATACTTGGAGGTGTATTACTCGGTATTCCTCACATAACCTTTGCAGGACCACTTGCAGACGGACTTGAAAGTTTTGAGCAATCAAATTCTGGCCTCAGAACTGAGGGAGGCTTGATTGAATTTGTTGCCAATCTCATTAGTTGGGGATTAGGCTTAGTAGGAACGGTGTTTTTTGTTATAATTCTGCTCAATGGGTTCAAATATATGACAGCAGGAGGAAATACCACAGCCTCTCAGGAATCAGTGAAAGCCATAACAAATGCAGTAATAGGCTTGGTTATCATTATGGGAGCCTTTTTAATTACAAATTACGTGGCCAGCGCACTCTTATCGGTTTAATGTTTTGCTTTTATGCGTAATTTAATACAAGAACGATTGATTACTAGTATTCTAGGGGCGGAAAAACCACCGCCACTTGCTGTCCCTACAGGAACAGGGTCTATTGAGTCAGGAGATCTTGGAACCTTCATTGCAGGCATTATTACCTGGACTCTAGCAATGTTAGGTGTCGTTTTCTTGTGCCTGATTCTCTTTGCAGGGTTTCAGTATGCCACAGCAGGAGGAGATAATGAGAAGACGAAAAAAGCTTTAGCATTAATTCAAAATGGAGTTATTGGGATAATTATTATTGGATTCTCATACGTTATTGCCAATACTGTTCTAAGTGCTTTCATCACGACACCCTAATACATAAATGATTTATCCACAATTTTGTTATTGACTAATTACAAAAAGTAAGATATTATTGTATCAGCGAATGGTTATACTTAATTAACACGTTCTATGAGCACAAATATTAGTAAAGCTAAAAAATTAATACATAGGGTAGCCTTGCCTGCTATGCTTGCAGCTCCTCTATTGGTATCAGCTGGTCCACAGACCCCTCAAAATACCGCGTCTTTCGATCCTGGAACATTAGTTACAGGTACTGGAGTCTTTGAATCAACAAGCATTACTGGAACCATCGCCTTGGTAATTCGGTTTGCATTAGGGTTCTTAGGAATTGTAATTTTCTTAATATTCTTACTTGCTGGATTTGAATATGCAACTTCAGGAGGAGATGAAGATAAGTCAAAGAAAGCAACCTCTCGAATGGTCAACGCTATCATTGGACTTATCATTATTTTCTTTGCTTTCGTTGCTTCCAATGCAATTCTTGGTTTTGTTTTCAGTCAGTAAAACATTATATATACTCAGAAATAGAAAAGAGAGTTTCAAAGCTCTCTTTTCTATTTAACACAAAACATACTCGTGTCTTAATTGTGAACTTTAACATTGTGGACAACTTCGTAGTGTCATTGTACAAAAGTCAAGACTTTGATACAATAAGTATACATCCTTAGAATAATCTAATATGAAGATACCAAAGATCATTACCCGTGCTCCTTTATACAGTGCACTCATCGTCTTGTCTGCCGCCATAGCTCAGGCAGGATTCCAGGCTCCCGACGCCGAAAAACCTCCCGCAGGAGCACTTCCTACTGGGACTGGATTATTTCAAAGTACGAGCTTGATTGGAACAGTAGCTTTAGTCATACAGTTCGCACTTGGATTTCTTGGTATTATTACACTTTCCATAATGCTCTTTGCAGGATTTCAATATGCAATAGCAGGAGGAGATGATGAGAAAACCAAAAAAGCTGTTAAAATGATTTCCAACGCTATTGTTGGATTAATTATTATCTTCTTTGCCTTTGTCCTTTCGAATGCTATCCTTGGATTTGTGTTTGATCAGCCGAGCGGAGGAATCACTCAGCACAGCGGAATCAGTATAATTTTGCCACTTTAATTTTATGAGAAGAATACCGTTACTTTTACTAGTCTTTTTTATCAGTATTCATTTGATGACTGGAGCTGAG